>JBGCES010000315.1:0-23721 GCA_045106545.1 Saprospiraceae bacterium | reverse complement strand
GTGAAAGCGTAAGTGTTAAATTGGGCGCCGATACTATCAGGTCGCGTATAAGTGGTAATCGTATTGACTACTAAATCAGTCGTTTGGTCAGAAAGCGTCTTGGCAACTACTCCAAAGCCTGGCGCAAGTGACCAGAACTGCTCTTCGTCCTCTTTAGAACTCAAATAGCCATCAATATTGAAGCCTTTAATCACTGTATCATAGCGATCAAATTGCTGTTTTTGTCTCCCAGTAAAGCCTTTGATCTGCCAATTTTCGGTCAAATCATATTTTAGCCGCATCCCAAATAACGCGTTATCAATCAACAATGGTCGCTCTTCGTACGCTCGAAAAATAATTCCGCTACCAATCTGATCGTACAAATAACCTCCCGAAATATGTAGCTTATCCAATTGCTTTTTGACGTACCACCGCCCTACTCCTTCGGCCGTGTAAGAACCTTGCGGATTCAATAAATTCGATTGGTTAAATACATCCAAACGCAAGCCTACATCGAATCCCGCGTAGTTGTAATTCAAATTCAACCACGCATCTGCGCCGTACAACTGATGATCATATTGTGGCGTATTAAATGCCCCAATCAGCGAATCTTCCTGAAAGAAATTCGCACGCAATTCGAGGCTTCCTGAAAGGCGGGCGCCGTCCTGAGCGGAAATAAAAAATGTGAAATGTAAAACACAAAATGTAAAAATAAAGGCACGTACAATAGTTAGCATAAAGTTTAGGTATCGGATACCTCTGAGGTATTTGATACCTGAGTATCATAGACCATCCAGAGGAAAAGTTTTAAGGTTGTGTTAATCCAAGCAGCGATGTCCGTTACAGACAATAAAGCCGTTATTTTTTGGTTAGTTTTGCGGTACTGGACGACAGACATTCCTGTCTGTATCATACGTGAGCGACATGACAGACAGGAATGTCTGTCCTCCAATAAAACAATTGCAAAAATATAAATATTTATCATGCAGAAATTTATTTTAAAAACTATCGCCTTCATTGCCTTTTTCGCTTGTGCTAATTTAGCTATCGCACAAAAAACGATGCCTTCCATCGAAGTTAAAACACTTGAAGGGAAAACCGTAGATTTAAAATCCTACGCTGACAATGGGAAAGTGACGGTATTCAGTTTTTGGGCAACTTGGTGTGCGCCTTGTAAAAAGGAATTAGATGCGATTGCGGATATTTATCCCGATTGGGTAAAAGAATACGACGTAGAAATGGTTGCCGTTTCGATTGATACGCGTCGCCAGTTTGCAAAAGTACCAGGCATTGTTGCTACTAAAGGCTGGGAATATGAAATCTTATCTGATACAAATCAAGCAGCACAACAAGCTTTAAATTTTCAGACGATTCCGATGACGGTCGTTCTCGATAAAGAAGGAAATATCGTTTATACCCATAATAGCTATACGCCTGGGGATGAGTATGAGTTGGAAGATAAGATTAAAGCGTTGAGTAAATAAGTTGAATTATTAAATTAAAAAAAGGTCATCATTCGGATTGAATGATGACCTTTTTTTAATCCAGTAAACTCAATACAGGTTGAATCGAAGCCAGTAATTTTTCTCGATCGGGTTCAACTTTTGCGATGACTTTAATACCATTATAAAGCGTAAATAATAAGCTACTCAAAGCAGCTACGTCTTTATCTGCGGCAAGTTCGCCATTTTCTACACCTGATTGCAAAAAGGTTTTAAAAAGCGACTCGAAGTAGTTCCGATTTTAGACTTTAGCGAGTACTCTGGTTACTTATTCTAAAAACTTGTCTAAAACAAATGGTGGAATTGTGAAAACAGAAAATTCCATTTCACAATCACACCATTTACCTATTTAGCAATAATCATCGTGCGCGTTGCCACAAATTCCTCACTAATCAACGTATAGTACAATACACCAGATTGCGGTAGCTGTTGCCGCGTCAAAAGCAATTCGGTGTAACCTTGCGGGTAAATCCCTTCCGTTGACCAAATCAGTTGTCCAGTCACCGACCGAATTTCTAATCTAGCGACCGTTTCCTTAGGTAGTTCAAAACTGATGAGGGTTTCGGTCGAGAATGGATTTGGTCGGTTAGGATGAAGTATGAATCCATCCTGAATTTCTACTTCTGAAGCAAGCAAATCTCCATTTTGATTACCAGCATCAGCTATACCAATTATACTACTACCATTTACATCTCCAATTTTTATGGCAATAAAATCCGCTGCCATATCGTCCGCTGCGAGGTTATTGTAACTAATTACCTCAGGGAATGCAGTCGCCCAAGGGTTAGTCGGTTCAGGGAATTGATAATCTGCATCGACAAATCGCCAGCTTGTGTTATTAGCGAGGTTTCTATCTAAACCTAATACCAATTTTTGTAACTGAACAACGTCCAAAGTGGTAATAGTTCCACTCCGATTCGCATCGGCAGCAATCAACTGATAAGGATTAGTCAATGGTTGTAATCCTACGATATGTTTGCGGATTAAAATTAAATCAAACGTAGTCACCCCGGCAGTTGGATGATCATCCTTGTGTGGCACTACGGTATAATCTCCACCATTTTCAACTTCATTAAAAGCATAATCTCCACGGACATCGGTCAGCATTTCTTTGTGCATCGTTCCGTTCAAACTCATCTCTACATCTTCAATTTCTGTACCCGTGAAAGTGCGGATATTTCCTGCCAGTATCCAATCTTCAGGTGGATTACAATAGAAACTATACAATTTCAAATCTACCATACAGTCACTAAAGTTTCCAGAACAATCTACGGCACGCAAGACGACTTGTAGTTCTGGATTCCAATAATCATCACAATCCAAAGTAATCGTTTCTGCAAATTCTAAATCATCTGAATTGCGTTGCATGTGTGCGACTAATAGTCGATCTAAACAGCAATTATCACGACTTCCTGCATCAAAATCTTCGGCTTCCATCGTCAGCGTTGAATCACGGAAAGTTGTCACTACTTCGTTTTCACAAACCATCGTAGGCGGCTGATTATCAATAACTTCCACAACTACCTCCAAGCTACTTGCATTACCGCAGTTGTCGGTGGCGTAGTAAGTTACGGTATGTGTACCGAATGGTAAACCACCAGTAGGCAACATTCCTCCATTACCGTCTATTCTTCCAGCAGGAGTAATGATATATACCTCGTCCACTACTCCACAACTATCACTAACAATCGCAGGTGGCAATTCTGTAGCAAAACAAGTGATATGAACATTATTGCTGCGTTCTGCTGCGTTCACCTGAATCACTGGACGTTCGATGACAGGAGGAGTATTATCAACTACTTCAGTGGTTTGATAACCATCGTTGCCCAGACTATCTATAGTGAGCACTCGATCCCGGCAAATATCAATGACCTCCCAGCTACGGAAAATTTTAAATCCATTACAAACCGCTATGGTATCGTCGTTATGATAAAATCTTAGATTACAATAATCACCAACAGGAATATTAGGTTGCCCTGCTCCCAAAGTCGTAGGCGCAATCGTATCAGGATTTTCGGCATAAATCTTACAATCAATCACGACATCTTCTGGGAATGCGAATACTTTCTGCTGATTGAGTTGAATTGTTTGCGTACAAATATCCGATACATTACCACGAAGATCTTTTGCAATATAATCGCGTTTGATCTGATAATATTCGCAGTTGGGCTCTTCTACGATATATTCGTTGTATAAAAATACCGCTACGCTATCTCCACAAGCATCATAAGCTACTGGTGGTAGAATCGTGGTCGTATCGCCGCTACATGCTAGCGAGAAGAAGGTCATATCGCAATCAAAACGTGGCGGCACTTTATCTTCAAAAGTGATGTATCCCCAACAGCTATTATCACTATTCAAATGCCGAACCGTGGCGATTAGCTGCTGTCCGAGATACGCCGTGTCGATTGGGTTGCCTACATTTTCTCCATTTGCAGCAGTAATAACCACTTCGTAATCATCAAAACAGCCGTATTCCCCTTCTAAAATCATATCGGGTGTTACCAGCGGTTCGCAAGTACTTACGCTAATATTAATCCCGTCGTTACAAGCAAGTTCGGTTGGTGTTGTTCCAATCGTAACAGTGGTAGTGACACGAGTAATACACCCCGGATCGGAAGGATCAAGTGGCGTAGGTTCACCCGCGTCAAATTCGTAGGTAATCACATGCTCACCCAGTCCTAGTTCCATTGGTTCCAACTTTGTAGCTGCTACATCATTGATATAAAATACGCCAGTTCCAGCTACGCCTTCCGCACTACCAGACAATACAATTGGCTCAGTAAATAAACAGTAGTAATCCTCTAGTTCCGTAGTAATCATCGGATTGGGGTAGTAACAACGATTATCAATACTCAACTGATCACCATATTCATTTTGTACCGTTAAGGTAAAACCAATAGCGTCAATATGTCTAGCATTGAGTTGATAAATACCTGCTGTAGTGGTACTTTCTGTGATGATGAAATTGGTTTCGACTGGAATCGGCGCCGCAGGTGGTGCAGGGCTGTCCATACGATATAATCCATCCACAGCTACAATCGTCCAAGTCATTCCAGCAATAGATTCAATCGTGATTAATTCACCAAATTGACCATTTTCTAAATTAGTCGCATTATTCAAACAAGAACATGGATCACTAATCGTCGGATCGTCGCCTAAATAAATTTCATTAATACATATACAAGGGTCAAAACTATCACACAATCCATCAAAATCACCATCGCGATTATCATACAAAATTTCAACCTCCGTAGTCGCAGTAGTAATATCTGCACAAGTTCCTGCATTACCCGTTACGACGATAGTCAGCGTCACACCTTGATTTGCGGTATCGGCAGGAGTCGCGAAGTAAATTGGTTGCAATGCAGTATCATCGGAGAATGTACCTGTTCCAGAGGTTGTCCACTTGAATATCCCTGCACGTTCGGTTGCAGGTGGTATCGGTAAAGTACTCAAATCAATGACCATCTCCGTTCCACAAGTAGCATAGGTATCAGATGCCACTACAGTCGGTAACGCATTCGTTCCATCTACAGTTACTGTAGTCGTACAAGTTGTTTGATTACCAGCTACATCCGTAACAGTAAACGTGATAATGTTCTCGCCCAAATTAGTACAGTCAAAATAGGTCTGACTTAATTCTGTACTCAGGATTCCACAATTATCGCTACTGCCATTATCTATTTGCTGAGGCAAAATTTGTGCTTCACCATTAGCATCCAACGCGATTTCTAAAGGTTGACAAATAGCCATCGGTGCTTCTCGATCTACTGCCGTAAGCGTAACAGAGCAAGAAGTCCGATTACCACTCTCATCGATAATTTCAAATATAATGACTTGCTGATCACCCGTTTGAATGCCAAAACCCATTCCTGCATTTGGCGTCTGCGTAATTTGTAGATTCCGCGTATTCGTACAGTTATCAACTACGTTTAACTCGGGTAGTAAATTAGGAATTACCGCATTACATTGTCCAGGTTCGATCGTCATTTCTCGATCCACTGGACATTCTAAAATAGTCGGTGGTCGGTTATCCTGAATTGTTAACTGGAAAGCACAGGTAGTTTGATTACCATTGCCATCATCCGCCAAAATGGTAACTTGTTCCAACCTTTCCGTACTATTATCAACTAGTACTTCTTCCGTAATTTGCGTATAAGTCCAAGTGATTGCCTCGTCTGCACAAGGGAAAGTGGATTCCACCAACGAACGGAAATCAGGAGTAGCAATATTACAATTTTCATCAAAATAAGCGACCTGATTAGCTGGACAATTAATTACAGGCGGCGTTACATCTAGCAACGTGACAGTAAATTCACAAAAGGTACTATTCCCATTTCCATCCTCCGCCGTGAGACGAATTGTCTGGGTTGTATTGTGTCTACTCAAAGAAGTTTCAGGTGCTGGCGTTTGTGTAACGGTAATCAATTCATCACTTGCACAATTGTCACTCACCATCGCCAAACTCCGATAGTCAGGCAGCAATTCAGCACAGTTATCATTAATATCCAAAGTCTGTGGTTCAGGACAAACAATTTCTGGATCAGTATCATCAATCACTTGAACAGTGAAAGAACATTGACGTTGATTACCACTTTCATCGGTAGCCGTGAGCGTTACAATTTGCTCCTGTAAGTGACTATCCATAATCAAACCAGCCGCTGGGCTTTGCTCCATTGTAATTTGAGCACTTGGAGAACAGTTATCTGTTGGATTTATGTCTTGCGTAAAATCAGGAATAGTGTATTGGCAATTATCATCTAAGACAATCCGCTGATCTTCAACACAAGTAAAGTCGGGCTGAATATCATCAAATAATTGCACGTTAAAAGAACAAGAACGTGCATTACCAACTGCATCCGTCGCCGTAATCGTTATCTCGTGTAAGACCTCTAAACCCATCAATATAGCTTGCGGCGCTGGACTTTGTACTAACATAATATCATCACTCGCCGTACAATTATCCGTTGTCGTAATCAAATCAAGATAATCGGGTACGATGCCTTCACAATCTGCCGTTACTGCCAAACGCTGGGTGGCAGGACAAGTAATTGCTGGTTGAATCACGTCAATGATATTGACTGTAAAGTCACAATTGGTACTATTGCCATGATTGTCCGCTACCGAAATATTTATGGTGATACTCGCCGCGTTATTGTCCAGTACTGTTCCCGCTGCGGGAGTTTGTACCACCGTAAGCGCGTTAACCTCCTCACAATTATCCGCTACTTGCGCAAAGCCTCGATAATCAGGTAAGACCACTTGACAATCCGTATTCAATTCTAAGGTCTGCGCGGCTGGACAAACGATCGTCGGATCCGTATTATCATCCAAAGTCACTATAAAGGTACACTGCGTCTGATTACCAAATTGATCCGCTGCAGTCAGGGTCACCACTTGCGTCGTCTCATGTTCTGCCAAGAGTGTACCAGCAGTAGGCTGCTGTGTAATGATAATTTGTGCATCCATCTGACAATTATCCGTTGCCGTTGCTAGGTTAGTAAAATCTGCTAAACGATATTCACAACGATCATCTACTTCGACCACCACATCGGCAGGACATTCTAACATGGGTGCAATTTCATCTTCCGCTGTCACTGTAAACGTACATTGTGCGCTGTTGCCACTACCATCCGTAGCCGTCATCGTAATTAACTGCGTCTCGTTGGGTTGCGTAAACGTAAAATTGGCGGGACTTTGTGTAACTGTAATATCACTCAAATTATTACAACCATTACTCAATCCAACTTGACTAGTATAATCAGGTAAACTCACCGAACAACCAGCGTCCAGTAATAAAATTTGATTACCTGGACAACTAATCGTCGGGGCATCCAAATCTTGTAAAACCACATTAAAGCTACATTCGCTCCGATTTCCTAATCCATCATCTACCGTGATCGTAACGAGTTGATTCGTTCCGTCACCAACCAAAACAAAATTAGGTACAGGTACTTGCATGATAATAAAATCTGCCAATTCATTACAATTATCCGTTGCTGTGATCGCTGGACGATAATCAGGTAATAAAATATTACAGCCATCATCCGTATTGATGTATTGCGTTTCAGGGCAAGTAATCGCAGGCGGTGTTTGGTCGGTTACTGTCAAATCAAATTCACAAAATTGTTGATTGCCATTGCCGTCATCCGCCGTCAGGCGAATCGTCGTTACCGTATTATGATCCGCTACAATCGTACCCGCAGTGGGTGTTTGCGTAATTACTATGCTTTGACTAGCGGTACAGTTATCATTCGCTTCCGCTAAAATGGTATAATCTGGAATAATCGCGGTACAGTTATTCAATAACGCAATCGTTTCGTCCGCTGGACAAGTAATCATCGGCTGAATCTCGTCTTTTAAAGTAACCTTAAACGTACACTGCACCACATTTCCATTGCCATCATCAGCAGTTAGCGTAATAATTTCGCTGGTGTTATGGCCACTTAAAATCGTACCCGGCAACGGTAATTGCGTTACATTCATCGGCGTCATGGCGCAATTATCTACCAGCGTCAATTCGCTGCGATAGTCTGGTAGCACTACCACACAATCACTATTAACCGTTTCTATCTTATCCGCTGGACAAGTTAAAATCGGGTCGCTGTTATCAATCGTTGTTACGATAAAATCGCAATAACTCACATTTCCACTTGCATCCGTCACCGCAATTTGTACGGGCGTAACGCTACCATGATTAGCTAAAGGTGTTCCAGCAGCTGGCGTCTGCACCACCAACAAATCAGCGATCGCCGTACAATTATCGGTCACGGTGATTTGAGTACGATAGTCAGCTAAAGTCGCTGCACAATTTTCATCTAAAATCACCTCTTGATTAGCAATACACTCAACTGTAGGCTTGATGCGATCCAGTAACTGAATCGTAAAGTCACAAGTCTCGATATTTCCATTGCCATCATCCGCAGTAACCGTAACCGTAACGATTTTATCCGCGTCGGTTAGCAATGTATCCGCAGACGGCGATTGGGTAATCGTAATCGTGTTATTCGCCGTACAGTTATCAGCTACAACCACATCTTCCGTGTAATCAGGTAAGCGAACACCACAGGTTTCGTCTAGCTGTAAAGTTGTGTTTTCAGGGCACTCAATAGTTGGTAAAATCACGTCCCGCAAGCGTACTGTAAATTGACATTGAGTACTATTCCCACTCGCATCCAGAACGGTCATCGTGACGATTTGTTCCGTGTTATGTCCAGTCAAAACAGTTTCAGGCAATGGACTTTGTGTAATTACTAAATCTGCATTAGCCGTACAATTGTCATTTAACGTAAGTGCAGTCGTGTAGTCTGGTAAACGAACGGTACACCCCGCATCAACATCCAATATTTCGTCCGCAGGACAAGTAATTTCGGGTACAATTTCATCCAATAAAGTTACCTCAAAAGTACAAGTAGTTGTCAGACTATTATTGCCATCCGTGGCGGTCAACGTAACCGTTTGTACATTATTTGCACCGCTCCAAATGGTATTAGGCGCAGGATCTTGCGTCACTACAATTGACGCTAAGTCAGCACAATTATCGGATTTAGTTGCCAATTGCGTATAATCTGGTACGAGTACTTCACAATCCTCATCTAAGTTAATCGTACGATCCGTCGGACAGGTCAGTTCGGGGGCGATATTATCACGCAATTCTATCGTTGAGGTACACTCACTACTATTTCCACTCGCATCGGTCACGGTGAAGGTGAGGATTTGCTCCGTCGCATGACCCCTTAATACAGTTCCTGCAACTGGCAGCTGCGTAATACTCAAATTATTATCTGCCGTACAATTATCTCCAATCACTAACGAACTCGTATAGTCTGGCAACGTAAATTCACAATCTATATTTACATCAATAACCTGCGGATCGATACACGTAATCGTAGGCGGCGTCTCGTCAATTAGCATAATATCCAAATCACACTGACTGCTATTTCCTTCTACATCCGTCAAGGTAATCACGACGTTTTGTACCGTTCCTTCATTTGATAATGGCGTACCCGCAACTGGATTTTGAGTCATCACGATGGCTGCATCCGCTGTACAATTATCGGTTACATTAAGATTGGTCAATACATTCGGAACGACTTGTTGACAATTATTATCAACCGTTAGAATAATATCATCAGGGCAATCAAAAAGCGGTGCCATCTCATCCACTAGATTCAATTGAAAACTACAAACGGATTCGTTACCATTTACATCGCGGGCAGTCAATGTAATGGTTTCCATACTTACCCCAGTCAGTACCGTTCCTGCGATAGGATCTTGAGTAATCGTCACCGTATTGGTGCTTTCGCACTGGTTATTTGCCATCGCATCCATCGTGTAATCTGGTACAACAAACGAGCAATTAGCATCCAAAATTTCTTCCTGATTACCTACACAAACCAAAGTTGGATCGGTACTATCTTCTAACGTTACCGTAAACGTACACTGGCTAAAATTCCCATTGCCATCGTCCACTACTAAAGTCACTTCTTCTACCGTTCCATCTCCACTTAGCAGCTTACCTGCTTCTGGCAATTGTTCGATAATAAAATCGGTAGTCATGCCACAATTATCGGTAATCGATAATGCCGAACGGTAATCAGGTAATTGAATTTCACAATCATCATCTACTGAAATGACCTGGTTTTCAGGACATACTAAAGTGGCGGGTGTTTCATCTTCTACCGTTACGGAGAAGTTACAAGTAGTCAAATTTCCACTTTCGTCCGTCACGGCTATGCTGACTAAAACCGTCGTTCCATCATTTTCAATAATCGTCCCGGCAGCAGGCGTTTGCACGATTTCTAAATTGGCGAAAGCCGTACAATTATCGTCCGTCGTAATGCGGCTACGATAATCAGGCAATTCAATTTGGCAAGCATTATCTAACCTTAGCGATTGATCTGCTACACAAGCTAACTCAGGCTCGGTTGTATCTAATAAATTTAAATCAAAGGTACAATCTTCCGTATTTCCATTACCGTCATCTGCGGTCAAAGTAATTTCGATTACCTCGTCTGCACCGCTGAAAATCATTCCGATAGCGGGTGATTGCGTCACGGTAATTAAATTGTCAGACGTACAATTATCGCTAACCGTTGCTAAAGTAGTGTAATCTAACAACGTAAAAGTACAGTTATCTGTCAATTCCGCCGACTGAGTAGGTGGACAGCTAATAGACGGTTTTTCCACATCATCCAATCGCAATTCGAAGCTACAATTACTCGTATTTCCGTTGCCATCCGTCGCTATGATTTCAATATTTTGCACGGTATTGTGCTCACTAATAATCGTTCCTGCCTCGGGCGTTTGCGTTAATATTAATTTGTCATTTAGCACTTCACAATTATCCGTTACAGAAATCTGTGGACGATAATCAGGAATGACAAAATCACAATTATTTTCCAATCCAACCACTTGGTTTTCAATACATTGCAAAACAGGTGGCGTTGCATCTTTTAAAGTTAAATCAAAACTACAATTCGCGATATTTCCATTATTATCATCAATGGTTAACTGGATGTTTTGTACTGTAGCCGCACGGCTAATAATCGTTCCTGCTGTGGGCGTCTGAATGATCGTCAAATCTGCCCGTTCCGTACAATTATCCATAACCGTTAAACCCGTAAAATCGGGAACTCTTAGTTCACAATTATCATCTAAATCTAGCGTCAAATCAGTCGGACAAGTTGGTTCAGGTAATTCCCGATCTGCTAAGGTTAGCGTAAAAATACACTGACTAGTATTTCCATTTAAATCATTAGCCGTGATGACAACTTGCTGCGTAGTATTGTGTCCCATTAGTAGCGTACCAACCGCAGGTTGCTGCGTCAATATGATTCCGTTATCCGCGCGACAATTATCAGTAACAATTAAATCCTGAGTATAATTAGGAACGAGGAAACCACAGTTTCCATCCACTACGCCAACCTGATCGGCGATACATTCAATTTCTGGTGCTTGCTCATCTACTAGTTCCACCATGAATGTACAAGACTGCTCATTTCCATTCCCGTCATTTGCCGTTAAAGTAATCGTACGTTGGGTCGCATGTCCACTTAATAAAGTATTAGGTACAGGTGATTGTGTGATTTCAATATCAGCCATAGGTCGGCAATTATCCGCAACGGTCGCCAGATCCGTAAAATCAGGTAAGCGAATTTCACAATTATCATCTACGATTAAGGTCTGATTGATTGGGCATTCGATGGTCGGTAATGTCTCGTCTTTTAAGGTGACTACAAAACTACATTCCGCGCTATTCCCAGTTCCATCCGTCGCTACAATTCTAATCGTCTGGGTTTGATCGTGTCCCATTAGAACCGTACCAGCAGGCGGCGTTTGGACTAGATCAATAGTCGCTTCCGCAGTACAATTATCTACTACCGTTACTTGATTTAAGTAATTTGGAATGGTGATTTGACAATTTTCATCAAGTATTAAATTTTCATTCGCTGGACAACTAATCGTTGGTGGCGTTTGATCTTGTAAGTTGACCAAGAACGTACAGGTCGTCGAATTACCACTTTCATCCGTAACGGTTAATTCAATGGTTTCAGCACGTTCGGTATCCATAAAGACCGTTCCAGCCATTGGATTTTGACTAATCGTGATATCATTCGTCGCACTACAATTATCCGTAAGCGAAGCCAAGATTTCGGTAGAAAAATCAGCTACGATATATTGACAACCTGCATCAAAAGCGATTACTTTATCCGTTGGACAAGTAAAAGTCGGTGCGATTTCGTCCACCAAATTGACGGAGAACATACAAGTTGAAGTATTTCCATTCACATCCTCCGCTGTAATCGTTACGTTAATTATTGGCGTAGTTAAATCCACTACAGTCTGCGGTGCAGGTGACTGAGTGAGCGTAATCGTATTATCGTCCAACATACAATCATTACTCACTTGTACCAAGTCGCGATAATCAGGTAAAGCTGCATCGCAATCTGCACCTACTGGCAAAGTTTGATCGGCAGGGCAAGAGATGGATGGCTCCGCAATATCCTTTAAGACGACAAAGAATTCACAAGAACGCGAGTTACCATTGCCATCGGCAGCAGTAATCGTAACGGTCTGCGTCGTTCCGTCACCACTCAAAATGGTACCAGGAAGTGGCGATTGCGTAACGGTCAAATCTGCTAAATCAACACAGTTATCCGTAATCATAGTCGCACTGCGGTAATCTGGTAATGGTACAGGACAAGCATCATCCACATTAATCGTCTGCGTAGCGGGGCAATCTAAAATTGGTGCTCGCTCATCTTTAGCAGTAACGGTAAAAATACAAGTGTTTACATTTCCATTTCCATCGTTCACCGTAAGGGTAATAATCTGCTCTGCATCGTGCATATTCATTACCGTTCCAGCAACAGGAGATTGTGTGACTTGCAGGTTATTATTTAACGTACAATTATCACCAATTTGTGCGAAAGCAGTATAATCAGGAATTTCTACTTGACAATTTCCATCTAAACTAATCTCTTGGTTATCAGGGCACTGAATGGTTGGTAGCGTATCATCATCTAAAGTAATAGTAAAACTACAGCTCCGCGTATTGCCATTGCCATCATCCGCAGTGAGCGTAACTTCTACTTCGGTACTGTGTCCGTTGTAAGTCGTGCCAAATGCTGGCATTTGTGTAATTTGAATATCTGTCGCCTCCGTACAATTATCCATTACACTCGCTACGGTAGTATAATTAGGCAGCACAAATTCACAGTTCTCCCCCACACTAACCGTCTCATCAGAAGGACAATTAATGGTCGGCTGAGTCACATCATTTGTAGTTACGGTAAAAGTACACTGGTTCATATTTCCGTTACCATCCGTTGCCGTAATCGTTACGGAAGTAACGGTATTATGACCATTAATTACCATACCCGCCGCTGGCGATTGTACGAGTACGATATCGCTTCCGCTAAAACAGTTATCGGTAGCCATTGCTTGACTACGGTAGTCTAGTAGCACTGTGTTACAGTTGGCATCCAGTTCTACTGTCTGATTATCAGGGCAAACGATTTCGGGAATCATTTCATCTTCTAAGGTGAGTTGAAAACTACAACTACTTTCATTGCCATTGCCATCGGCTACGGTTAATAATACCGTTCGCGTTGTTCCATGTTCCGTCAAGGTTGTACCTGCCGCTGGTGTTTGCGTAATTTGCAAGTCAGCTCTTTCCGTACAGTTATCCTGTGTATTGAGTGTCGTCCGATAATCAGGAATTACAATTTCACAATTATCATCTACGATTAAAACCTGATCGTCAGGACAAGTAAGCGTAGGCTCAGTACGATCAATTGCCGTCACAAAGAAGCTACACTGGCTCTGATTATTATTACCATCCGTGACAGTAAATATGATTTCGGTACGTGTATTATGATTAAAAATTTCGGTACCTGCGGCAGGCATTTGCACTACGACAATATCTACATCTGCATAACAATTATCACTGATAGTCAATAAGTTACGATAATCTTCCAACGTAATTTTACACTCATAATCTAGTTCAACTTCCCGATCCGCTGGACAATCAACCATCGGAGCAATCCGATCTATCCCTTGTACATTGAAAGTACAAGTCATGCTATTATTGCTGGCATCAGTCGCCGTCAAAGTAACAACGGTCGTACTGCCATCATCTGGTACAACTGTTCCAGCAGGTGGCATTTGGGTAACCATAATAGCCGTCGGATCTGTACAATTATCAGCTACCGTTGCACTGCTAGTGTAATCAGGTAAAGTGATTTCACAAGCACTATTCACTTCAATTTCTTGGTTACCAGGACAAGCAATCGTTGGAGCTATCACATCAACTAATGTAATCTCAACAGTACATTGGCTTTGATTACCATTACCGTCATTGGCAGTTAGTGTAACCGTTTGGCTCGTTTGATTATTGGTTAAAATCATACCCGCCGCTGGCGTTTGCGTCAGCGCAATGGCATTATCTACCGTACAATTATCAGTAGCGGTAGCTTCCGCGATTAAGTTTGGAACAGTGATTTCACAAGTTGCCGAAAACTCTAATGTTCTATCCGCTGGACAGGTCAAAATAGGCGCAGCCACATCTTGAATCATCACCGTAAAGCTACACTGTACCTGATTACCATTTCCATCGTCGGCAGTGATCGTGATTTCCTGTTCGGTCGCGTGATCAGCTAGAATCATTCCCGCTGCTGGTGATTGACTTAAAGTCAAATTATCACAGTTATCAGCAGCCGTCACTTGTGGACGATAGTCAGGTAAGGTAAATTGACAATCAGTGGTCAAATCAATCGTTTGATCGAGGGGACATTCGATGGTTGGCAGTTCATTATCGACGGTCGTTACGTTGAACGTACAACTGGATGTATTACCATTTTCATCCATTGCCATGAGCGTTACAACTTGCATAAAATTATGCCCTGCTAATAGCGTTCCTGCCATCGGCGACTGCGTGACTGTAAACGCACCTCCCATCATACAATCATTACTAATTCGTAACTCGTCAGTATAATCTGGAAGTTGAATTTGGCAATTTCCATTTAAGTCAATCAACTTATCTGCGGGACAAACGATAACGGGTTCATTGTTATCCTGTAAGGTCACTATGAAAGAACAAGTCGCTACGTTTCCACTCTCATCTTCTACACGAATCGTAACGGTACGTTCCGTTCCATCGCCAACAAGTGCCGCACCAGCAACTGGATCTTGCGTGATAATTAAATCAGCATAAGCCGTACAGTTGTCACCAATTTGCGTTGCCGCAATATAGTCAGGTAGTTGAATAATACAGTCGTCATCTACATCAATAATCTGGTCAGCAGGACAGACCAAATCGGGCATAGCTGTATCGCGGAGCGTTAAATCAAAATCACAAGTTGCTACATTTCCATTCCCATCATCAGCAGTGATCGTGATAGTATGCACCATATCTACCCCAGTCAAGATCGTACCTACATTGGGTGTCTGAGTTAAAATAATATCCGCATCAGCGCGACAGTTATCCGTCGGATTGAGTGCGGTGGTAAAGTCTTCTAGCACGTAATTACAATCTTCACTTAAATCAATATCTTGATCTGTTGGACAAGTGAATTCGGGTAGTGTTTCATCCACTACCGTCAAAGTAAAATCACACTCTGTACTATTACCATTTCCATCTGCTACCACTATTTTGATCGCTTCGGTAGTATTATGACCGCTAATGGCTGTCCCTACGGCGGGCGTTTGCGTAATTTGTAAATCGGCAATTGCCGTACAATTATCTGTGGGACTAATTAAAGTAGTAAAATCAGGAATCGTATTTGCGCAACTCCCGTCTAACGTAAGTTCCTGATTATCAAGACAAACATACATTGGAGCGGTTTCATCCAGCGTAGTCACGACTACTTCACAGGTGCTACTATTACCACTTTCATCGGTCGCAGTAACCGTAATGGTATGCGCTTGTTCATGTCCAGTCAGTGGCGTTCCTGCCAGTGGCGATTGCGTAATATCTAAATCAGCCAGGGTAGTACAATTGTCCGTTACGGTGATGGTTTGGGTAAAATCTGGAGTCGCAACTTGGCAGTTTGCATCTAAAACCAAATCTAAATCGGCAGGACATTCTAATAATGGCGCGCGGTTATCCTCGATGGTCAAGGTGAACATACAAACGGTTTCATTACCGTTGCCATCATTTGCCGTTAGCGTAATAATTTGCTCGGTTTGAGCAGGTAGAATCTCAGTAGTTGCCGCTGGCGATTGCGTAAGGGTTATTTCCGCGAAAGCGGCGCAATTATCCGTAACCGTTGCTCGATTAGTAAAATCAGGCAGCACATAATTACAAGTAGCATCGCGGAAGTCAGTCAAATCGGCAGGACACGTCAACGTAGGCGCAGTAGTATCTTTTAGCGTAAGCGTAAACATACATTGCTGTTCATTACCTGCCGCATCAGTAGCAGTCAAGGTGACTACTTGCGTTAAATTGTGACCTTGCAATTCCGTACCAGCAGCGGGTGACTGCGTTAATACTAGCGCGTTATCCGCCGTACAATTATCCGTAAAAATATCTTCTTGCGTAAAATCGGGTAACGTATATTTACAATCGGTATCAACGATCACATCCTGACTTGGCGGACAGTCGATAACGGGTAGTGTTTCGTCATTAATGATTAAAGGAATATCACAAGTTGTTGAATTACCATAGCCATCCTGCGCCGTAATGACTACGGTTGGAGCGGGATCGTTACCACTAACCATCGTACCTGCTACAGGCAATTGAGTCAATTGAATCATACCTTCAGCTTGACAGTTGTCGGTAACTGTAACTTCCATAGTTAGATCTGGAATCGCGACCATACACTGATTATCAACGACTAGAGTAAAATCAGCGGGACAATCTAAAACAGGTGCGATTTCATCTTTCAAAGTGATTTCAAAACTACAACTTGTACTATTTCCATTGCCATCGTTTGCCGTAATGGTAATGGTTTCCGTACTATTTACTTCCGTAAAAATTGTACCTACGGTTGGTATCTGCGTTAATTGTATATCGTTATCATCCGTACAATTATCCGTTGCAGTAGCCAGTGAGGTATAATCAGGGACGACAAATTGGCAACTCGTCGTCAGTTGCTCATCGCGATCGGCGGGGCAAGTTAAAACTGGATCGATTTCATCTTTTAAGGTAATTTCAAAGCTACATTGGTTCGTATTTCCATTACCATCTTTTACTAATAAATTGATAGTCTCGGTTTGATCGTGACCATCAAGAACAGTACCTGCTAAAGGCGTTTGAGTTACCTCAATATCACCCATCATCGCACAATTATCTGTTGGTGTAATCAGACTCGTGTAATCAGGAATAGTGAATTCACAACTTGCATTCAGGGTTTCGTTGCGGTCTAGCGGGCAGGTAAAATCAGCAGGTGTTACATCTTCGGTACGCACCTCGAACTGACAAGTATTAGTATTGCCATTACCATCATCAACGGTAAGCGTAATTTGATATTGGCTATTATGACCGCTCAATGGTGTTCCTGCGATAGGTGATTGCGTTACCGTCAGTCCTTGCCCAATTAGACAATCGCTGGTAGCAACGGCATCATTCGTATAATCAGGAAGAATAGCCGCACAATTTTGGTCTAATGGCAAGATCTGATCGCTGGGACAAGAAATACTAGGCGTATTATTATCTTCTAGAGTGACCAAAAAGTCACACATTCTTTCATTACCTGCTTCGTCTGTTACCGTAATAAAGATAGTTTCCATTGTCCCATCACCACTCAAATTCGTTCCAGGCACAGGCATTTGTACAACTGTAAAATCACCCATTGCGGTACAGTTATCCATTATTTGTACAGCACCACGATAGTCAGGCAGAGGTACAGGACAGTTGTCATCTACGGATAAAGTTTGATTCTGGGGGCAAGTGATTTGCGGTAGAGATTCATCATTTAGCGTTACGATAAAATCACACTGCGCTTCGTTACCCACAGCATCTGTTGCTTTTAGAACGACCGTAATTTCCGTAGCATGACCACTAACGATTGTTCCCGCAGCGGGTGTTTGAACCACATCGATATCATTACGACCAAAGCAATTATCGGAGACAGCAGCGGCAGTGATGTAGTTGGGTAATGCGACTTGACAATCAGCACCCAAAGTAACATCTTGAGCAACTGGACAAGTAATCATTGGAGCAATCTTATCTTCTAACCTTACGGTAAACGTACACTGAGCGGTATTTCCATTTCCATCTTCTGCCGTCAAAGTAATCGCCTCTGCCGTTCCACTACCGTTCAAAGTAGTACCAGGAGCGGGCAATTGAGTGATGGTAAAATCCGTTGCAGCGTTACAATTATCCATTGCTATCAAATCAGTTCGATAGTCAGGTAAAGTTACCGTACAATTGGCATCTACTAACAAAACTTGATCGCCTGGACAAGTTAAATCTGCAGCCATTTTATCTTCAACAACTAAAGAAAAAGTACAAGTATTTTGATTACCCGCAGCGTCCGTAACAGTTAGCGTGATAGGTTGTGTTACATTGGCTTGGTTCAGTAATGTGCCCGCTACAGGACTTTGAGTGATGGTAAAATCAGTTCCCATCGTACAATTATCCGTTGGACTTCCCATGCTGGTAAAATCAGGAACCATTGCTTCACAATTACTATCTAAAGCGATTGTTTGCTGTCCTGGACAAGTAATTTCAGGAACAATTTCATCTAGTAAAGTGACCTGAAAGGTACAGGTAGCAGTATTTCCATTACCGTCATTAGCGGTGAACGTGACTGTTTGAACCGTTTGATGTCCGCTGAGCAAAGTGCCAGCCACAGGCATCTGAGTAACGACAACTGAATTTGCCATTACACAATTATCAGTCACCGTAGCTCCAAATGTATAATCTGGCAATGAAACTTGACAATTATCGTCAAGCGTCAATTCTTGATCATCAATACAAGCAAGAAAAGGAGGATCTTCATCTTTGACCGTCAACATAAACGAACAAGTCGTCATATTTTCATTACCGTCGTCGGCAGTAAGTTCGATAGTCGTACTATTATTATGACCTTGTAGAGCAGTCCCCGGTAGTGGGCTTTGAGTAATGGTTATCGCATTGGCAGCAGTACAATTATCACTTACCGTAACTTGCTGAGTATAATCAGGAATTTCAATTTGACAGCCTCCATCAGCAGCAAGGGTACGATCGGCAGGACAAACCAAAACAGGTGCTTCTGTATCAATTAAAGTGACTTCAAAATCACACATTTGCTGATTACCATTAATATCTTCTGCTGTGATCGTGATGGTCTGAGTCGTTCCTACGCCACTAATAATCGTTCCAGCCGTGGGTAGTTGCGTAAGCGTCGTACCCGTAGCCATCATACAATTATTGGTAACACTTACTTCCGTCGTAAAATCAGGAACCCGAGCTGTACATTGATCATCTACTACTAAATTTTGGTTCGCAGGACAGGTCAACGAGGGGTTGATCATATCTTCTAACGTTACCGTAAAGGTGCAACTATTGCTATTATTTGCCTCGTCCGTTGCCATCAGAGTAACCATGATTTGCGTTCCATCGCCACTATACATTGTTCCAGCTGCTGGAGTTTGGCTAATCGTGACATTCTGCTCGGCAGAACAATTATCACTCACCATCAGATTATTAGAAAAATCAGGCAGTGGAATCTCGCAATTATCATCTACGTTGAGTGTAATAGGATCGGGGCAAGTGACTTGCGGTGCGGTTTCATCCATGATCTCAACCTCAAAAGTACAGCTCGCTATGTTTCCATTCCCATCATCTGCAAATAGCGTGACGGTTTGGTTGCTGCTCAGAATTGTGCCTGCCTCGGGGTTTTGCGTAACCGCGATAGAACCCATTTCTGTACAATTGTCACTAACTGTAGCTTGATTCGTAAAATCAGGTAAGACAACTTGGCAATCCGCATTGACCGCAATATTTTGAGTCGTTGGACAAGTAATTTCAGGTAGCGTCTTATCGGTCAATACCACTATGAAGCTACATTCATTGACATTGCCATTTTCATCTTCTGCGGTCAAGATAATCTCTACCGTATTAGTCATCGCAGGAATGACGGTCGTCGGTGCTGGTGATTGAGTAATGGTAATTTGATTCTCCGCAGAACAATTATCACTAAAAGAAGCTAAGCTGCGATAATCAAGAGTAATAAATTCACAATCTGCATTGCGCTCCTCATGTTGGGTAGCCGGGCAATTAATTTGTGGAGGAACCATATCCTCTGGCGTTACCGTAAAAGTACAGGTAGCAACCTGACCATTTTCATCTTCTGCACGAATCGTAATTGTAGTAGGAGTATTCAGATTCGTTAATGTAGTTCCAGCAATGGGGCTTTGCGTAACATCTATAGCGGCATTATCAGAACAATTATCCGTTACGGTAATGCTATTGGTATAATCAGGAATTGTCGTTTGACAATTTTCATCTACTTCTAAAATTTGATTAGCTATACATGTGAGTTCAGGTGCGGTAACATCATTTAGCATTACCGAAAAACTACACATGCTCTCATTCTCGTTGCCATCTGAGACAGTCATCTGGATAGTATAACTTCCAACTGTACCGTCTAAAATAGTACCAGCCATGGGCGATTGCGTAATCTGCCAATCAGCTATATCCTCACAATTATCCATACCTGTGATTAACCCACTATAATCAGGTAAACTAATTTCACAATTATCATCAACATTTAAGGTTTGATCGGCAGGACAGCTAATCTGAGGCGCGTTATTATCATTTAGTTCAATATTAAAAGAACAGGTTTGTTGATTGCCTGCTTCATCAGTCGCGGTGAGCATAACACTCTGAATCGTGCCGTGTCCACTAATGACTGTATTCGCAGCAGGACTTTGGGTAATTGTGATTAGATTTTCGGCAGTGCAATTATCATCTACTCTTGCGCTAGTCGTATAATCAGCTAAAATTAGTTCACAACTTCCATTTACATCTAGCGTCAAATCGCTCGGACAAGTAATTTCTGGCGGCGTCCGATCTTCTAAAATTAATTGGAAAGTACAGCTTTCACTATTATTATTCTCATCCGTTCCAGTCAATTGGATAGCAATCATTGCTGGTGGAAGGCTAACAATCGTACCAGGCGCAGGCGTTTGGACAACAGTCACCTCCATCGTAGAAGCACAGTCATTACCAAGGATCGCCAGATTGCGATAGTCAGGAATAGCTATTTGACAATTATCATCTACAGTAGCCATTTGGTCAGCAGGACAAGTGATCTGCGGCGGTATATTGTCTTCGGTAGTAATCGTAAAAGTACAGCTTTCCATATTTCCATTACCATCATCAGCGGAGATAGTCACGACTTGCATGGCATTACTACCCGATAGTGTAGTACCTGGCATCGGTGTTTGCGTAAGCGTAATATCCCCTTGCGCAGCACAATTATCCATTGCAGATGCCTGTCCACGGTAGTCAGGTAAAGTTGCCATACAAGTACCATTAGTTGCTAATACTTGGTCGGCAGGGCAATTTAACATGGGAGCAATTTCGTCTTTCAAGACGACTTGGAAAGAACACTGATCTTGGTTGCCGGCTTCATCCGTGATCGTGATGATAATATTTTCTGTGGTATTATGTCCATTTAAAATAGTGCCCACCATAGGATTTTGGACAATTGTGATATTGTTATTAGTCGAACAATTATCGCTGAGGGTGAGTATATTAGAAAAATTTGGCACACTTGCCTGACAGTTATTATCTACCAATAATGTCTGAGTGGCAGGACAAGTTACCTCTGGGTCAGTTCGGTCTAAAACATCAATAGTAACCGTACATTGGTTGCTATTTCCCGCCTCGTCGGTTACGGTTAAAGTAACCGTATTCATTCCTAAAATAATGCTTTGTCCAGCTGCGGGAGATTGGACAACCGTTAGTGCGCCCATTGCGCTACAATTATCCATTACATCCGTGGTACTAATGAAATCAGGTACAGTTGCCATGCAAGTAGCGTCGGCAGATAACTGAATATTTCCTGGACAGGTAATCGTTGGTATTTCGTCATCGAAAGTAAAAACAGAAATAGTATCCATACATGGTAGTCCGTCGTAAATCACCAGATCTTCCATCGGTGTAGGACTATGGTTTGTGCCTAGTGTCACTACTCCATTGTTGTCAATAGTGGAACCAATGGAGGAAATAATCGACCAGTCTCCACTATTTACATCAGTGGTCATCATGGTCAGTACATCGCCCGAGCAACCTTCTGTTTGAGGAGCCGTAATATTGGGTTCATCGGTAAAACCATTTCCGTTGTTATCAAAACCGTCACCACAAATTTCTAAACAGACAATTCCTTGATAATCATCAATATTATTAGTGAAATCACATTCCGCTGTACCCGTAGCAGGGAAATCATCAGGATCAGAGAAATCATATGGGAGATCTGCTTGCGCAAATCCAGGATCATTGACGACAACGTAAAGCGCCAGTGGGTAAGTTGCACCAGTTATCGTTACGGGAAAGCTGGTTGTCGTCATTTCTTGTGGCAATACCGTACTGCCAACTGTACCTACACCCAATAAATTTGCCGCAAAAGCCGTAGGATCTCGATCATATACGGCAATAGGAGTACCTGCGGGTAAGTCTTCATCTCCCAAGTTCTCCACTTTTACCTCCACTTCTACTGAATTAGGACAATTCGTTATATCTACACTTAACACCTCAGCCGTAGCATCTGCCGAAAGGAAAGCAGGTGTACCATCAGTCAAAATAATAGTCGATTGAGATAAGAAACTATTAAGCGAACCATCAAAGATTGGAAGTAGTGGATTTTGCTGAACTTTTGGTATTGTTAAGTCATCATTGATGTTGACATTATTAAAACCATGCTGATTCCAAACTGGACGCGCCGATACCCACGGAGTATTCAGTGCTCGATATACTCGGATATAACCGTTTCCACTAAATTTAGGTCCATTTCCATTTTGTGCAGTAATAATAATTTCTGCTGCCCCATCATTATTTACATCTGCCACAATGGGGTATTCCATCCGTGTACCTGCTTCGTTAGGAATTCTTACTAACTCCGTTCCATCAAGCCCACTCCATACATATAAGTTAGCCTCTTCACTATAAACTACTTCATTAATACCATCTCCCTCAAAGTCAAAAAGCGTACTACCTGTACGCTGCGACCCATCATCTAATCCCGTTTTTTGCCACTTTACTTGTAAGGCATTCGCGCCAGCATTATATTCCAAAACAACATAGCGATTCGCGCCAGCTGTTCCAATTTCTACCATTCCATCATTATCAAAATCTCCAATATTGATACGTCCACCGCTATTAGTACTAGTCAAATCGTAAACCGAACCAATGGATTGTTGTGTTCGTGGATTCCAGACATAAATCTTACCACCAGACATCACTACCACATCAATCTTAGCATCACCATCGATATCCGCTATACTAGTAACTCCATCCTTATAGTCACCTCCAGTAATTTCTGATACTACCGTTAGCGTACCGCTATTCGTAGTTCCATTACCGATTTCTACCGTATAAACTTGATTACCTGCAATTAATTCTAGTCCATCTGCCTCTGCACCAAAAGTTTGGGTCGTGCTGCCTGGTTTAAGGTCGCCAGACTTAAATACATCAAAGGCATAAGTAAATTTATCTAGATTTTTAGTATTATTTAATACTAATAACCCTACACTTCCTGTTCCAACTGCAATTCGATCTCCCGTGATGGAATTAAAAATTCGATTT
>JBGCES010000314.1:0-6039 GCA_045106545.1 Saprospiraceae bacterium | reverse complement strand
GCTTGCATACCTAATCCTAGCATACCATTGCCCATCGGAATACGATATGCATAAGCTGCATCCACCGTAACATTTTCTGATTCGCCAATGGTATTGCGGATGATATTTGCTCCTACGCCTACACGCTGACCAGAAACTGGCATATTGAATGTAAGCGCTTGCGTTTCGGGGGCGCCCTCTAAGCCAATCCACTGATTACGCGCGATAGCTGTAATACAAGCAGCATTTTGACTACCCGCGTATCCTGGATTATAACCCAATTTGTTAAACATGAACTGGGTATATTGCTGATCTTGCTGCGCCGTTGCCGTCAACGCTAGTAATATTAAAAAACTGAAGAGTGTAGTATATTTTTTCATAATCGGTAATGGATTAAAAATGTATAGTAAAAGTCGGAGGAAAAAAGTGTAAATGTGACTATTGTAATTCTAAACCTACAAGTCACATTCACACTTTTTTACAACTATCGTTGTAGCATTACGAAACCACTTTGTGGTTCGCTGCCATCTACAAATTCAATAACATAGAAGTAAGTACCTTCGGGTAATTCTTCTCCATCAAAACGACCTTGCCAAGTATTTTTGTAAGGACCTGCTCGGAAGACTTCATCTCCCCACTGATTGAAGATAGAAACATTTGCTTCTGGGAAGTTCACATCATCATTTAGACAAGGAATTACAAATGCATCGTTGATACCGTCATTATTTGGAGTAAAAATAGACGGTGGTGTACAAGTCGGATCTCCACCTACAAAGAAGGTGACGGTCGCAGTAGAACATTCACAACCTATATTACAAATTTCGTAAGTCAATTCATCTGTACCGATGAAAGACGGATCGGCAGTGTAAGTATATAAACCTTGCTCAATCTCTTCGATTGTTCCATTTCGCGGAGCATCGAGAATAGCCACAGTGAAATCACCAATAACATTGTCATTGAAATCTACATCGAATTCGATTACACCACCTACTTCAACGATGACTTCATCGGCGACTGCGACTGGCCCTTCTGTGTAAGAAACAATCACTTCATCAATAGAATTTTCTCCACATGCACCTTCGTTAATTGTCCATACTAGACGATTATCACCTGGTTTCAATCCACAAACTATGGTATTTGGGTTACTAGGATCAGTAAAATCTAAGTCATTATCAGGTGAAGACCAACGCCCATCATTGTTAGGAGAAGCGGTAGCATTCAACTCTGCACAACCTGTTCCACAAGCAGAGAAATCTGCTCCAGCAAAGGAAGTTCCAGATGCAACTAAAACGAGTACATCATCCGTTGTTTCTGCACACTGATTATCAAAAATAGTCCAAGTAAATACATATTGGTTACCGGGCACTAAGCCCATCACTTCTGTGTTTGGTGCGCTCGGGTCAACGATATTTACACCTAGTTGAGCTTGTACATCTGGTTGTGACCATTCACCTTCGCCCGTCGTGGAAGCATTAGCTGCAAGGAAAACAGCACTAACTTCACAAGTATCAATATCCATACCCGCATCAGCTTTTTCAACTACGTCCACCGTTAATGTTACTTCATCCATCGAATAATCTGCGCAGGCACCATTAGATAATGACCACTGGAATGTATAGCTATTTCCACCTAATAAGCCAGAAACAGTTGTATTGGCTTGGTTAGGATTGGCAATACTAATTCCTACGCTTTGACCATCAATTTGTGTCCAAAGCCCGGAACCTATAGTAGGAGCAGTTGCGTTTAGTGTAACTGCTTCATTTTCACAAACATTTGTATCGTCGCCAGCAAATGCAGCGTTGTCTGGAATCGTATTCATCTGTACCATTACTGCTTGCGCACTTTCTGATATACAACCATCAATTTCTGCTTCTACTGTAAATGGAAACATTCCATCACCATATCCAGCAAAATCAGTTATGATAAAAGTCAGTGATTGAGATGCAGCATTCAGTTGGTTACCATCGCTATCATACCAAGTGTACATTGCGCCAGGAGTTGCCGATGAAGGCACTACGGCTAAAATCAAGGTAGCATCCTCGTCGCCGATACAGATTGGTCCATTACTGGTCGCAACGGGTGCAGTAGGTACTGGACTAATTTCTACTTCTACTGAGCTACCCATAGAAATACAACCATTGACAGTGACTGTACCGATATAGGTTCCTTGGTTCTCTTCTGCTGCCACTTCAATGACTGGATTTCGCACGGAAGATGTAAATCCACCAGGTCCAGTCCAAGCGTAGGTAACATTTGCTCCTTCAACTACATTCATCTCTAAGCTAATACTGTTTCCTGCGCAAACGGGACTGTTACTATCAACTATTGCAATCGGTGTCGGAGTGACAACAACATTAGTTTGACCAGAACGATTAGAAATACAACCGTTTTGGCGAACTGCTACTGAATAAGCCCCAGTGTTATCAGGAATCACTGATTCGATAGTCAATGATGGTGTTTCGGTCATTATTGTTCCCAAAGGAGTCGTCCAAATATATTCCACTTGACCACTGTAACCGTTAGTTTCTAGTGTCACTAAGTCACCTTCGCAAAATGGAGGCATAGTGCTCACATTAAATTGAGGTGAATTTGGTGGCGCTGGTGGATCAGTTACATTGACAATTGTAGTTGCGGTAGCAGAATTACAACCTGTACTACTAGAAACAGTCAAAGTGTAAGTACCATTGTTACTTTGAGTAGCGTTTGGAATAATGGCAATCGAATCCGAGGAAACGAGATTACCGTTAGGCCCGCGCCATTCGTACATGTAAGTCCCATCATCTGCAGGGAACAGCATAGCTGACAACTCAATGTCAGTAGGACCATCTAAACAGTTTGAACCGTTATTGGTAATTCCACTTATTTCCACTCCAGGCTGTATTTCCAATTCTAAAGTCTGCATTTGCATGCATCCTTCAGCAGTAGTTATGGTTACGGTGTAGGTTCCATTGTCTTGCAGACGAGCATCACGTAGCGTTGGATTCTGTGCAGCAGAGGTGAAACCATTTGGTCCTGTCCACTGATAAGTTGCACCATCTAAAGTAGGTGATGCGTTAAGTTGAATATCTTGACCAGCACAAGCTGGGTTTGGATCGGAAGAAACAACTAAGGCAGGAAGTGCATTTACCATTACGCTTGTTGGTACGGCTTGCTCTGAGTCACAAGTATTACGCGTTACAAATAATGACCAGTTGCCATTGTCCATAGCCGTTGTTGTAATATTTAGTGTTGGTACATTAGTAGTACGCTCTGTAAAGTCAGGTGCGATCCAAGTGTAAATACTAGCATTAGCAACATTAGTCGTTAAAGTCAACTCTTCACCTTCACAGACAGGTCCGTTATTAGAAATCTGCGGTTGAGAAGGGCGTTCTAAAATATTTACGGCAGTAAATGCAGGTTCGGAATCACAACCACCACGTGAAATAACTAAACGATATGTTCCCGCGTTGATGGAAGTAGCGTTTTCGATTACAGGTGGAAATTGTAAGCTAGATTCATAACCATCAGGTCCTGTCCAGCGATAAGTAATACCTTCACCTTCTACAAAAGTTTGTAAAGTGATAGATTCACCTTCACAAATCGTAATGTTACTTTCATTCACAACTGCTTCTGGTTGTTCTACAACTTCAATTTGTTTTACTTCGGAAGGTTCTACAGTACAACCTTCTTGTAAAGTGATTACGAAATAAGACAGTGTGCCAATGGCTGGTGTCTCAACGGTAAACATCGGGGTAGAAGTAGTCGCTAGTAATTGACTATCATCTGGAGTGCCGCTGTACCACTCGTAACTTGCTCCTGGTATATCAGTTGTTTCTAAAACTAAATCTTCGTTTGAACAGATAACATCAGGCGCAACAATAGCTGGACTAATCGGAATATCATCCGTATCTACTTCGATAATACCAGTAGCGATGCAACCAGTGATTCCTGTAATAGTCACGGTGTATGTTCCAGCGGCTGCATCAGTCACATTACCAATCACAGGATTTTCGATATCCGATTGATAACCATTTGGACCTGTCCATTCGTAAGTATAAACAATACCACCAGGGGCGGCAGGTGGATTAGCAAATAAAAATAAAGTATCGCTACTTGCACAATTTCCAATTAAAAAAGTAGGCTCAGGTTTCTGTGCTACAATTCGAATTGGTGCCTGACAGGTGGAAACGTTTCCACTCAAATCTTCTACTCGCAAAGTAACTATTACCGTATCTTGATCGATCAAGTCACAGCCAAATACATTTGGACTGACTGAAATATTAGCAATTCCACAATTATCGGAACTACCCGCATCAATTTCTGAAACTTGAATCGTATCGTTTACGGTGCCCGAAGGATTAATAAATACCGTCGTTCCCTGACATAATGCAACAGGTGGGATAGTATCAATTACTGTGATCGTATCAGAGCAACTACCACGATTTTCATAAATGTCATCTACGAAATAGGTAATGATGTTTTCTCCAACATTTAAATTAAAAGTTGGGGTAACCTGTGGTGGCATCATTTGCATTAAAGGAACGGATGTCGCTCCCTCAATCGTGAACTCTGGATTTACGCCTTGATAAGTCAATCTCAAGTTGAAAGTACTTACGCTATCTACATCGCCATCTTGCATTACGTTTGGTACAAAACAAGGAGTAACATAGTTACGACCTGATTGGAAAATTCTTTGCGGACGAGCAGTGATTGATACTTGACCGTCTGCGGCATATTCATTAAATAGATCAGCTGGAACAGTTACAGTTGATACAATTGTTGTATCACAACGACCGTTCGTAGATGTTCTACCTAACTCAGTACCATCTTCTCCAACAAGCGTAAAATGACGATTCGGTCCGCTAATATTTGCCCGAATAGTGGCAATTAGCTCTACTGCGCCGACTGCGTTTGCTGCTGTACCAGGGAAGTTATAAGTGCGTTCATCCGCAACAAATCCAGGTATATTCGGTGTACTAGAAAAAGTGATAAAAGCGCTACTACCTGAACCAGCAGGCATTGTCATATCGTAACGTTCTCCTGCTTCGCAATTATCAAAAATATCTAATGGCAACGGAACGGTGAATGCTGCAGTACAAGCGGATTCATCGATGGCGATTGTCTGTGAACCATTACAAACTAGACGCGGTGGAATAGTATCAACGACTGTTACGGTGTAAACACAACTATCGCGATTACCAGAACAGTCTTCCGCAAAGTACTTGATTACATTATCACCAACAGGTAGTAAGAAATCTTGACTTGGAATAGGAATGGCAGTTGGTGCGCTGTCGTTTACACTATACTCGTAGTTTATACTATTGGGTTCACTTAATTCATATTCTAATTTTATATCAATGGTACCCCCTGGACAAATATCATTGATTGCAAATTCACCACTTAGACCTTCAGGAACGTTAGGCTCAAGGAAAATAACGATTCGACCATCAGCAGCCCAACTACCTAATTGTTCAGGAGTGATATTCGTAATTACAGTAGTAGAGGTGTCACATTGGATAGGTGTATTTTCAGTAATTCCTAAAAATTCCTGATTTTCACCATAGATATTGTAATACTCTGTTGGTTGTTCTGCATCTACATTACTCAAACGAATCGTTAGTTCTGCGCCACCATTTGGGAAAAATGGTGGTGGTAAGGCAAAGAAACTAAATTCAACTGTATCAACTGTAACTTCTGGATTACCTGGATCGGGAGAGCGAACATCACGGCTTTTAAATCCAGAATTTAAAGGCATATTTCTCACACCACATTCGTCAACTACTGGAATCGGGAAGATACGCCAGAACGCACCACACATAGTTTCATCCACTACAAAAATAGTAGTATCACCAGGACAGTCAATAAATTGAGGAGGATCGGTATCTATTACATCAAAACGAGCAGTAGTCGTATCACGATTACCACATTGATCTTCTACAATGAAATCAACGGTCTGGGTTTGATAAATGCTATCTGCATCAACACAATCAGCTTGAGGGAGTGATGCAGTTGTCATTGTCCCTGTATTTACCGCTGTCCAAATTAGCGTAGAATCTGGTGAACAATTATCGTTGACAACAG
>JBGCES010000313.1:0-1707 GCA_045106545.1 Saprospiraceae bacterium | reverse complement strand
GTTCGCTTTATTTTGTTCAAATAGAACCTTGGCTACACCTGCACAATCTTCATTCTTACAAGAAAGAAAAACTAAGACTAATATTCCTATGAAAATTCTCAAAACCACAATTTAATTCAACTTATACTCCAATCCCATCTTATCCAACGCCTGCACAAAATCATTATCCACATTCACATATTTCGTATGCGATTTAAAAGTCAAACTCAATCGATTCGTCTTATCCACTAGCGTCATCCGCAAGCGATGCTGCCCATGATGTTGCCGACAGACGTTATCAATATTGTTAATAAAATCGTCGGTCACGCGTTCGATGGGAATTTTGAGGGTAATACATTCGGTCATATTCTTGCCGACGCTTTCGAGTAGCGTCACTTCTTTAGGTTTAAATTGGAAACCGTCGCCGCTCCATTTCTGCTTGTAATCACCGCGAATAAAGAGGACTTGTCCTTCTTCCATGTATTCTTTAAACTTCACGTAGTCATCGCCGAAAAGCGGAAATTCGATAACGGCATTATAATCTTGTAGCGTACAAATTCCGAAACCCGTCCCGCGTTTGCTGATCCGATGTTGTGCCGTCAGTACAATTCCTGCCACTTTAACATTATCGCGTCCTTGATATTTTTCCAGTTCATCTAGCGGGCAAGTAATGAAATTTTCCACCTCAATCCGATAATCATCTAGCGGGTGACCACTAATATAAATCCCTGTCACTTCGCGTTCGCGATTTAGTTTTTCAATCAAACTCCACGATTGTCCTTCGGGAACGCTTGGTTCGGGAATCATCGCATCTTCGGATGCGCCAAAGAGCGAATTCATCGCCTGTGCCTTTTGATTTTGGTAGGCGTTACCATAACGCAACAAGTGTTCTAAAAAGGAGCTATATTTTTCGGAAGGCGCGAAATACTGCGCCCGATGAATGTCTTCAAAACAATCAAATCCGCCACCCAGCGTAAGTGCTTCTAACGCGCGTTTATTCACCGATTTTAAATCGGAACGACGGAGCAAATCAAAGACATTTTTGAAATCACCGTTTTTGCGTTCTTCCAAAATTGCTTCTACGGGGCCTTCTCCCAGACCTTTCAAACCAGACATTCCGAAACGAATCTGTCCTTTTTTGTTCACCGAGAAATCGGACTGACTCTCGTTTACGTGCGGTCCGAGTACGGTCAGTCCCATCCGTTTACATTCGCGCAGAAAGAAGGTTAATTTGGTAATATCTGTCTTATTGTGCGTCAATACCGATGCCATAAATTCAGCCGGGTAATGGGCTTTCAGATACGCCGTTTGGAAGGCGATAAAAGCATAGCAAGTCGAGTGTGATTTATTAAAAGCATAGGAAGCAAAGGCCTCCCAGTCTTTCCAAACTTTATTCAATACCTCCGCAGGATGACCATTAGATTCTCCACCTTCTATGAATTGCGGGTGCATTTGGTCAATTAATTTCTTCTTTTTCTTACCCATCGCCTTCCGCAACATATCGGCTTCCCCTTTGGAGAAGTTTGCGAGTTTTTGCGACAATAACATTACTTGCTCTTGGTATACACAAATTCCATATGTTTCTTTTAAATATTCTTCCATTGCAGGAAGGTCATAAGTAATGGCTTGCCGCCCATGCTTTCGCTCAATAAAATCAGGAATATACTCCAATGGACCTGGACGATAAAGTGCATTCATCGCGATTAAATCCTCGAAGGTCGTCGGTAC
>JBGCES010000312.1:0-5610 GCA_045106545.1 Saprospiraceae bacterium | reverse complement strand
GGTGTACGTGGAGATAAGTCGTCTAATAACGGTGATGCGAACCAATTATATTTCTACCCAAAAGCAAGTTTAGCAGTAAACATCCACGAGTTTGATGGTTGGGATGGTAATACCATTTCTCAGTTAAAGCCACGGATTGCTTACGGTCAGTCTGGTCGTTTCTCTAACTTTAATGACCGTTTTACTAACTTAAATGGTACAGTAATCGACGGTAGATCAGGAGTAATCAACTCTAATATTTTAGGTAATAGCGAAGTAGGCCCAGAGCGTCAAAGTGAGTTAGAAGCTGGTTTTGATCTTGGTTTCTTCGATAATACGATTTTATTTGATGCGACTTACTACATCAAATCAATTGATGACTTATTATTACGTCGTCAGACGCCAGCATCTTCTGGTTTTACTTCTCGCGTAGTGAACGCAGGTGCTTTAGAGAATAGAGGTATTGAGTTAGGTTTAACTGGTAACTTCGACCTTAGCGAAAACTTAAAGTGGACAACTACTTTGAACTTCTGGAAAAATACTTCGGAAATCACTCGTTTGGATGTTCCTGCCTTTAACTTAGGTGGTTTTGCGGCTTCTTTAGGTCAGTTTCGGATCGAAGAAGGTTCTTCTGCTACCCAGATCGTAGGTACTTTCAATCCAGAAGATTGTGGTACACCTGACTGTTCTGATTTAGACCCAAATGGTGACGGTTTCCGTGTATATGGAAATGCTGAACCAGACTTTAACTTGTCATGGCAGAACTCTTTGCAGATTGCTAAAAACTTAGAATTAGGTTTTGTATGGCACTGGAAGCAAGGTGGCGACGGTATCAACTTGAGTACCTTACTGTATGATTTAGCTAACTTGACTTGGGATTACGATGATATCACTTTAGATCCTGCTGGTGTTACACCAAATGGTGATTTCCGTAAAGGAAACTTTGGTGCAGGTAGCCCAGTTGGTTTTATCGAAGATGCAGGTTATATCCGTTTACGTGAAGTCGGTTTATACTACCGTATTCCACGTGCGGCATTAAATGATATTGCTAACGTAAAAATTGGTTTCTCTGGTCAGAACTTAATCAACATTTTCGATTATAACTCTTACGATCCTGAGGTATCTAACTTCGGTGGTGATGTATTAGCAAATAACGTAGAGGTAACGCCTTTCCCAAGTACGAAAGCAATTAACTTCCATATTTCTGCTAGTTTCTAATTTGGATATTGGAATTTCGATATTGGATACTGGAACTTATAAAAGTCCAACATCCAATTTCCAACATCCAACATCCTTTATCTAAAATAAAACAATATGACTTTTAAAAATAAATTTTTAGTAGGATTGGCACTTTCTGCGGGAGTTTTTATGACTTCTTGTGAGATTGAGCCCGTAGGTAATCCTAATGCTCCTTCCATTGAATCTTACGAAAACGGAGCAACGCTTTCTGAGTTAAACTTATTGGCGACTGGTACAGAAGCAGTCTTGCGTAATGACTTGGCATTCTACTACAATACAGTAGATATTGTTGGACGTGATTACTACAACTTGGATGGTTCTGATCCACGTTACACCAGTGAGTTATTAGGTGTTGGACCATTAGATGATAATGGTTTCTTAACGACGCGTGCATTCTCTGCGGGTTACCGTGCGATTCGTACCGCTCAGATTTTGTTAAATGCTGTACCTAATACTGTAGCATCTTTGAGTGCTGCACAAGTAGCAGGTTATAATGGTTTCGCGAATACATTGATTGCATACAATCAATTGTTGTTACTGAACCGTCAATTTGAAAACGGTATTCGTATTGATGTTTCTGACCCAGATAACTTAGGTGCATTTGTTGGTTACAGCGAGGCGTTAGCTTCTATTGCATCCCGCTTAGATCAAGCTGATAGCGATTTGTCAGGTGCTGAATTTCCATTTTCTCTAAGTGGTGGATTTGCTTCTGTTGGTCAGGATGCAGCGGGATTCCGTCAATTCAACCGTGCGATTGCCGCACGCGTAGCATTGTATCAGTCTGGTACGAACAACTCTAAAGCATTAGGCGTTTTAGGTGATTCTTTCTTTAGCTTAGATGGTGATTTGACTACTGGTGCTTACCATACGTTTAGCCCGAGTGGTAACGATATGCCTAACCCATTATTCAACGTTCCAGGTGTGAATAACACGATGGCTCACCCAGGTTGGGTAGAAGATGCAGAAGCAGGTGATACGCGTTTGAGTAAAGTAACCGAGCAAGCAGCGGCAGTTTCTTTGGACGGTTTATCTAGCCCATACTTGGTGACTTTATACGCTTCTAATGCTTCGCAAGTACCAATTATCACGAACGAAGAGTTGGTTTTAATTTACGCGGAAGCGAATATTGGTGGTGACAATGCAGAAGCTGTAAACGCTATCAATGTGATACGTACTGCTGCTGGTCTAGCTGAATACAGTGGTGACACTAGCGATTCTGCTTTATTGGATGAAGTATTACAGCAACGTCGTTACTCACTATACGGTCAAGGTCACCGTTGGTTAGATTTACGTCGTACGGGTAACTTAGATCGCATCGACATTTTACGTGATGGTGCAAGCGTACATGTACAATTCCCTACGCCAGTGGCGGAAGACGGGGAGTAGTTTTTTTAAGTTGGTAGTTAAGTAGTTTTTAGTTGGTAGTTATCCAACTTAATTTGCTACTTAGCTTTCAAAAATAAATTAGCCCAAAATGTGTTCCTCGGAATGCATTTTGGGCTTTTTAGTTGTAAACGCTTGCTTTAAAAAATGTATGTACTGCTAACTTTTACATTTGATATTTTACATTCTCTTTAGAAAATCTACCAGCCCCACGTCCCTGTCCCACCTTTAAACGGCCCCACAATCTCCTTCGTGATCCAACCACCATAAAAGTCGCCTGACTGCGCCTGTACGCGTTCATCATTCACGTAACATTCATCTACTCGACTAGCATAAAATGCTAAATAATCACGAATCGGAGCAAAACGCGGTGTCGGATCGGAATAACTCCATGCTGCCAGCGGTGAGGTCTGATTAGGCGTAATGATATTCCAATAAGCGGCTTGTCCTTTCCACTCACAGTAACTATCGCGTCCTTTTACCGCTTGTAAACATTCCATCTTGATATCCGCCTGCGGCAAATAATAAACGGGTGGATGGCTGGTTTCTAAAACGCGATAGGCTTGATTGGTGGAAGCGATTTCGATGCCATCGAAAATGATCCGTAGGTGTTTGTTGGTGCGCTCTAATTTAGGTGGACGAGGGTAATCCCAGACGCTTTCTTGTCCAGGTTTGGGTTGAATTTTTTTCATAAAAGGATTAGATTAATTATTTCATCGTTACAAATGATGAGTCAACTTCATGGACTAAATGAATGGTGTAACCACAGATCTACTTATTGTGTTCACAATAGAACCTCTTTTCTATTTTTACTAAATTTCTAGTCTAAAATTGCGAACGTCGTCCGTCTGTCAGCAGCGAAGAACGAACAAGCTTGTTTTGCGGCAAAATTCAGCTACATTTACCAATATTTTTTTGATCCAAACCACATTCAAGCATGATAAGAATCATCTATTGGCTAACCTTTTGTTTTGCATTTTCGCCTTTTTATCTAACGGCACAAGACGCACTAAACGTCGAATTATTTGACCAAACACAACGCGAGGATACCCGCTATTCTGGCAGTTGGTCGTACATTGCACCCGATGGAAGTGAGTATGCGTTGCTCGGTGCACGTACAGGAACGGCGATATATACAATTGATAATCAACCCGTTACGGAATTAGCGTTTATTCCAGGAGGGGCATCTAATTGGCGAGAAATTACGGTGATCAATGATTTTGCTTATGTGACGACGGAGGCAAGCGATACCGAAGGCATGCAGATTATTGACCTGCGCGATTTGCCTAACTCAGCAACTTTGGCGGGAACGTTTAACGCCACTTTTCGACAAGGACATATCTTACAACGCGATATTTATACTGACGAACCATATATTTATATCAACGGTACTCGAACTTCGCAAGGCGTACATATTTTAGATATTTCTGAACCAGCGAACCCCGTCGAAGTGGGCGTTTACGACCCAGATTATTATATTCATGATTCGCATATTCGCGAGAATCGGCTGTATGCCTGTGCAGGTAACGAAGGGGTAGTGGACATCGTCGATATTTCGGATAAGACGAATCCAATTTTAATTGCTCAAATTCCTAATCTTATTGGCTATGTGCATTCGGCATGGAGTGTGGGTGAAGAATATTTGATGGTAGCGATAGAAACGGATGGTTTGCCTGCGCGGATGTATGATATTTCTGACTTGGATAATATCGAAGAAGTGGCGCGTTATACGGCGAACTCAGCGAGTTTGGTGCATAATCCATATTTGCGCGGTGATTTTATGTTTATTTCGCATAATACAGAAGGTTTACGCGTCTTGGATGTCGCCGATCCAGCTATTCCCGTAGAGGTCGGTTATTATGATACGTGGAGTGGCGAAAGTGGTGGATTTTCGGGTTTATGGTCGGCTTGTCCATATTTTCCTTCGGGTAAAATTGTGGGTGGTAATCGGGCGGATGGATTATACGTTTGGACGTTTAATGATACACGGGCAGCGCGGATTTACGGTACGGTAACTGATTCTTTAACGGGTGAGATTATTCCGCGTGCGAAGTTTACGGTAGTAGAGAATGCAGAAACTTTTCGGGCTGACTTGACGGGTAATTATGGCGCAGGTTTTTTAGCGGGAACATACACTTTTGAGGTAGAAAACGATGGCTATATTACAAAAAATGTCACAGTAGATTTAGCAGCAGGGGATAGTTTAGTTTTAAATATTGAATTGGCTAGTCTGGTGAATGATACTGAAGCGTTTATTGAATCTGCGGAGTTGATTCAACTGCAAAATCCTTTTGTTAATCAATTGAATATCAATATTTTAAACTCTAAATTAGTTGACGGAATTCAACTGGTTAACGCTGCTGGACAATTGGTTGTTTCTAAAAAAATCACTTCTACTTCCGTTGAAATTTCGACTGTTTCGCTTGCAGCGGGTGTATATGTTTTGCAAATTTTAAATAAAGATCAAAGTATTATTTCGCAAGAAAAAGTGATGAAGTTAAAGTAGTCATTAACTGCAATCAAGTATCCGATACCTAAAAACTTATAAGAAGCAAAACGTAGAACAATGTCTGGCTGGGACGGAGCTTTCTGCTCCCTCTCAGCTTTTAAAGTTTTAAGTCGATGATGACATTCATCCAGCCCCAAAATAAGCCTATTTCCCAATAATTATCCGCTCAAAATACTGCTCACCATTCACTTCTACCTGCGCTACATATAACCCATTGCGCAAAGCAGAAAAATTCAAGTTAATTTGATTTTTACCCATTTCAACGGGTTCGACCGCACGGAAAATCAGTCTGCCCATCAAATCATATAATTGAATGTTTAGATCTTCATTTTGCTCCGCGAAATATTGTAAAATTACTACTCCAGTAGGACTGGGATTAGGAAAAAAAGAAAGACTTTGAATACCCGGTAGCGCATAGTTTACCGTAACGATTGGACTATATTTTTCTGCTTCATGATGATCAATTTGCAGTAGTCGATATTGCTGATTTCCAATTTGTG
>JBGCES010000311.1:0-3174 GCA_045106545.1 Saprospiraceae bacterium | reverse complement strand
AATCCGAATACCATCCGTATTAGCAGGAGATAGACCACCGAGCGTAATATTTTGCCAAAATTCGAAAAAATTGGCTACGGTTGTAAGTAGAACTTCGTCCCCATCAAGAAATTGCAAACGAATATTTCCATTGCTACTATTCGCGTAAAGACTTAGGTCATACTGCGCATTAGGTATAGCTGGAAGGGTTTGCGTTAACGTTGACATTCCAGTCAAACGCGCCAATCTACCAGCCGCTGGGTCAAATGGGAAATCAAATGTAGTGACATTACCCTCTTGAATCCATCCGTCTTCTTCAGGACTACGTGCAGGTAAAATATTGTCTTGGCAATTAATAAAAGCTAAGTTATTATTAATGGCGCGCAGACTCACATCATCAATTAATAAAGAAACATCTGGATTGCTACTACTGTATTCTATTTCTACTTCAATATCGGTTGTCTCGGGCGTAGGTAGCAATGAAATGAATCGTTCATTGACTAAAGTCGAATTGTTCGCAGCGAAATTGAAAAAGCGGAAATTGACTAGTCCGCCGTTTTCATCACGCATATAAATAGAGGCATTTATTCCAGTATTTCCACTACCAATACCTTGATATTTTAATTCCAAAAGATACTCGGTTAATGGATCTGGAATCGGGATGGTTTGACTAATTTCGGTAATCGGTGTACTTCCACCGCCAGTAAACCTTGCTGATTTACTACCACTAATCGGATTAGTCGTTTCTATACTTACATTCCCACGCCGCACTTCCCAAGCCGTCAAATCATCTTCAAAACAGGCATTGGTTAAAAAGCTTTCCACTTCACAAACGGATGGTTGGCTACCGCCTCCAAAGTCAAAAACTGTACTTGCTACATTATTCGTAATATCCGATTCGTTGACGGGCTCAACTGAATTTGCTACAAAAAAGACCGTAAACTCACTCATCGTTTCTAGTGGGACGTTAAAAGTCTGCTGATAATCACGAGAAACGCCAGCGTTAAGACCAGGGAGAAAAAATGAACTGACCAGTTGATCATCGGAGCTTAAATTAGCATCAGTCGAGAGAAAAATTTCCCCTTGTGTATTTTCAATCGCTCCCGAACCAACGTTAGCTATATCCAAACTGTAATTGACCGAAATGACATTGGTAAATACTCTATTGGGAGTCAATTCCAAATTACTGATGGTGAGATCAGGGCTTACAATTACGCCACTTCCTTCATTAACGTTTAAAGTTTTAAGCGAAAAATTATTACTCAAGTTGAGATCCGTTTCTTCGCCTGCATACTCTACTCCGAGAAAAAGGCTGTAACTACCCGTTGGAATGTTATTCGCAATGTTAAGATTACGACCAATCTCGTTAATCGTAAATAATGGAATGTCAGTACTCACCGTGAAATAATCTAACAAGTAACTAGACCCATTTTGTTGAGAATTTGCCCTGACGGAAATCGTATAATCTTCGGTCGCATCCGCTGATCCGAAATTGCCGACTTGTAGAATGATATTGAAGGATTCACCCGCTACCACTGTGTAAGTGGAGTTGTTGGCATTCATGGTGAGATCGGGCGTGTTTTGGGCGTAGGTGTTTACAATGTTGAAAAAAAACAAGAGTAAACCCCACACCAGTAAGCGTGGATTTGGATTGTACATAGTTTAAGTTTTGTTAAAAAAGTCAGGGGGATAAAAACGATTTAAGCTATTGAAATTCAATAACTTATAGTATTAAAAGAGAATAGTAGTAATCTGATGCTCGCTTAGGAAAAATTTGAGAAAGTAGTACAAGTTACGTATTACCAGATATACGCACTAAATAGAAGGGGAGTTGCGTAACACTAGCAGAAGAATACCGAAGGTTGGTAGCAAACGAGCGGTAAAGTAGGCTATCTTATTATCAACATTTCAAAGATAAGCCATTTTATATTAAAAGATAGTACTACCAATGAATTTCAGTAAAAATACGCACAAGAAAGTTTTAGAATGAGTTGGTCAATTTTTTATTCGATACTTAAAAGTAAAAATAAATTATTCTAAGGGGGGACAACTGCCTTTTGCTTTACACATCATTAACATAATCCAGTAAAGAATATAGCTTAAACGAACACATTTTTCATTTTTATCCCAAATACCAGTACTGAAGTTTAATCCCACAAGACATACATTTTCTAATTATTTACATGGAAAGCTTTTTCGGGAGTGTCCGCAACAGGTTGGAGAGAGCCTCGCGGATACTCTTTTTTTATTTGGGCTTACGCCAAAAGGAATGTTTGCTGCATCATTGGAAGTAAGAGTTTAGTTTACCGACCGATACCAATGATACATTCCGTGCTTTGTACAGACGTTTGATAAAACGTCTCTGCGGGATTCCAATTTCCAACATCCAATATCATTTTTTATGAAAAAGACCAGCCTCTTTTTACTATTGGCTTTGCTATGCGCCTGTACCAGTTTTGCCCAAGAAAAAACGCTTTCGCCTTACTTCCTCGTTTCCTCCGAAAGCAAGGTAGAGCAGTTCCCGTTATTGTCCACCACCGCAGACGTGGACATCGCAGGCGTAATCGCCAATGTACACGTCACCCAATGCTATACCAATACGGGTAAAACGCCCATCGAAGCCAAATATATCTTTCCTGCTTCCACCAATGCGGCGGTTTATGGTATGGAAATGATGGTCGGGAAAAGAAAAATTAAAGCTAAAATTACGGAACGGCAAGCTGCTAAACAACAATACGCTGCGGCGAAAAAAGCGGGAAAAACGGCTTCTCTTTTAGAACAGGAACGCCCTAACGTGTTCCAGATGAATGTGGCAAATATTCTACCAGGTGACGAAGTGGAAGTACATCTATTTTATACGGAATTGCTCGTTCCGACCGAGGGCGTTTACGAGTTCGTTTATCCCACCGTAGTCGGTCCGCGCTACGCGGGAGAGACACCACAGAAGTTACTCGCTGCCAACAAATGGGTAACAAATCCCTATTTGCCGAAAGGTACGCCAACGCCTTATCAGTTTGGTTTGAATTTAAAATTAAATACGGGCGTTCCGATTAGCGCAATCCAGAGTTCGTCGCATCAAATCAACGTGAATTATCGCGGCAAAGCGCAAGCCATTGTCGATTTAAAAAACAAAAGTGGTGGTAATAAAGACTTTATTTTAGAATATCAATTAAGAGGCAAACAGATTGAAGAAGG
>JBGCES010000310.1:0-3433 GCA_045106545.1 Saprospiraceae bacterium | reverse complement strand
ACAGCAAAAGCCTTTAACGAACGAATTGATTACAACGGTGTCGTTTTAACTAAACTCGATGGTGATACGCGCGGTGGTGCTGCCCTTTCGGTAAAATATACGGTAGGAAAACCAATCAAATTTGTCTCGACGGGTGAGCAGATGGATAAGCTGGATGTTTTCTATCCAGAACGGATGGCGCAGCGGATCTTAGGAATGGGTGATATTATCTCGTTGGTAGAACGCGCTCAGGATCAGTTTGACGAAAAAGAAGCAAAACGCCTCGAAAAGAAAATTCGCAAAAATAAGTTTGATTTTAATGACTTCTTAGGTCAGTTAAATCAAATCCGTAAAATGGGTGATATCAAATCATTATTAAATATGATTCCTGGTATGTCTAAAATGATGCGGGATATTGATATTGATAATAGCGCATTTTCCAAAGTCGAGTCCATTATTTTCTCTATGACTCCACAGGAGCGCACGAATCCAGAATTGCTCAACATGTCACGCAAAAAACGGATTGCGAAAGGTTGTGGACAGAACATTCACGATATTAATGCTTTCGTAAAACAGTTTGACCAAATGCGTAAAATGATGCACAAGATGAGTAAGAGCGGCGGCATGGGTCAAATGGCGGGACAGATGATGCAAAAAGGCGGAAGAAGAAGGTAGTGAAGATTGTTAAATTGTGTAATTGTCAAATTGTGTCTCGTACCACAATTTCGCAATTACACAATTTAGCCATTGTCCCATTTTTATTCCCCTTTCCAATTCGGCTTCCGCTTCTCCCGAAACGCTCGCAGTCCTTCCTGCCCATCTTTACTACCAATTACTTTACCCAACATTTCTAATAGATATTCTTGTTCGTCCTGACTCGGACGGATATTCGCGTACGCTTCTAAGCCGAATCGAATCGCAGTTGGCGAGTTTTGTTTCAATTCTGCGATCAGCGCAGTAACTCGCTCTCCTACTTCTGCCGCTGGACAAACTTCCGTTACTAATCCATATTCATGGGCTTGTTGCACGGGTAGATTATAACCTCGTACACACCAATCCAATACCTTCCGATCTGGCATCACCCGCAATAAAGCTGCCATGACTTGCATCGGGTAAATACCGCGTTTGACTTCCGTCAAACCTAACTTAATATGATCCGCTGCCACCACAAAAGTAGCGCCTGCCAGAAACATAAATCCGCCCGCATAGACATCCCCTTCTACTTTGATAATCAGTGGTTTATGCAGTTGACTAAACATCGCATTGAACAAAATCGGTTCTTCTGGTTCGGGAACAGTCGAATCGTGTGGCTCAACAAATCCCGCCATCGCTTTTAGATCACCACCTGCACAAAACACTTTGCCTTTTGCCTCAATAATGACTACCCAAATCGAAGCAGTAGAATCGGCGTATTGCAACGCATAACCAATTTCATTGATCATATGTGGATGTAGCGCATTGCGGCGTTCTGCGCGGTCAAAACGGATCGTTAAAACGTTGTCTTGTTCTTCTATTTCTAAAAAAGCAAATTGCTGTTGATGAAAATCGATGAGTTGTTCGGCGGTAAATAACTGCATAGTTTCGATATGGATGAATGATGAAGTAAAAGTGTAAGAAGTTTTGAAAATGATACAATTTTTGACGCAGATAGACGCAGATTTTTATGATTCAAGTAGGTTGTGAGCGTCATAAGACCTACTCAAATTATAAAAACTTAGCTGAAGCAATAGTCACTTGTTCCACAGAATCACGGAAGAAAATCTACGTCGAAAAAGAACTTTATACAGTCCTGACAATGAATGATGAAATTTAAACGAATTGTGAATGTAATCAAAGGTTCTGTTAATAGAAAAGTCAATCGGACATTCCTGAAGGATAAAAAATACTTTTGAAGAATTAGCAAAATGTCTTTCATCTAAAATTAGGGGTGTACAAAGTTTTCATTTGACGCAGATTTTATTCCGCAATGCTGCGGAACAAGTTATGATTTTTATGATTCAAGTAGGTCGTGAGCGTCATCAGACCTACTTGAATCATAAAAATCTGCGTCTATCTGAGTCAAAAATCATGTCATTTTAGAAACTTTATACACTCTTAATCTAAAATCATCTATTATGCAAAATAAGATCGTATTTTTTTTCCTACTTTTTAGTATCCAAACCGTATCTGCTCAGTTCAATATCCAGCGCAATTTTGACTTAGATTTATCGCCTGACTCCACGAAAGCTGCGCTGCTAGAGCAATCACTCAATGGATTTCTAACCGAAGCCAGCGAACGCAAGTTTAGTGAAAAATATGTGGATACAACTCACCTAGCGCAATATGATTTTTTCTTTTCCAACTTGCATGGCATCGGCAAAAGTAGAAACAAGACCATTTCTTTTCATCCACCGACCGTACTTAAATCATACAGTTTTGACGAAGAAACGTATTACATTACCGTATCTATCTCCTGTACAAAAGCAGAACAGCAGTTTGTCTATAAAATTTTTGAATTAAAAGCAGTTCCGTTTCAAGATCACTATCGGTTTTACTGCCTATTTGCGGAAAACGCACAACGATTACAAACTGCGCAATATGGTAAGGTCAAATACCATTATTCCGATTCGATCAATGCGCAAAAGGCAACCGAATTTGCCGAATTCATGAACAAATTTGCCCAATCAATCCGCAAAAATTCTACTCCACTCGACTATTATAATTTCCATAGTTTGGATGAAATGCTAAAGAGTTACGGCATTTTATTCGATGCGAACAAATGTAATTTTTTGTGTAATGATTTAGGTTTCACCGATAACAATGGTCAGTGTTTCGTGACGGGTATGAATGATGAACGTTACCTTTTTGGCTACTTGGGCGACTATTTATATTATCAACTTCCCGACGGCGATAAAATTTATTATCCTATGTTGGTGGGCTTGAAAACGTATTATGGCGGCTACGGAACGAGTGGCGATGACATGAAATTACTCAAAAGTCAGTTTCGCAATGCCTTAGCAGAAAATCCAAATCTGAATTTCTTAGAAGCATTTAATAAAAAACGTAAATCTTCCATTCAACGCCACTTTTCGTTTTATGTGATGTGTGCATTTATTTACGAAAAAGCTATCGAACAACATGGAATGGATAAGGCTTTAGAATTGGTTTATTCAGGCAAAAAAGGAGAAGACTTCTTCATGCGTTTAGAACAATTAATGGGAATTGATGAAGCTAGTTTTCATGATTTTATTGTCAAAATCATCAGTTAAGTATTGGTAAAAAAATAACTTCCCCTTTTGAATTTTTCAATTAGCCTGCCCCGAAGAATTTCGGAGATAAATTTCTGAATAAAAACCATTCATTCAAGAAATTAATCATTTGAAAAATCGGGAAGTTATTTTTTAACGGTTACTAAACCAGGCATGAAAATAATCGTCTAGATAGCCGTTATAGAATAACTTTCCCGTTTTTCAAC
>JBGCES010000031.1:0-9330 GCA_045106545.1 Saprospiraceae bacterium | reverse complement strand
TAATGGTTGGATGGTCAGATTATTTCGGCGTGCCTTAAATGAAACGAATTAAATAAGTTGTGCCAGAATACGAAGTTATTTTTCTGTCTAAAGGATTCAGAAAATCAGTGCATAGTTTAGCTACGGACTTATTTTTTCGGGTACTTTAGAATGGAAAAGAACGAGTATAATGGTATAAGTTATTTAGTTCGTTTCACTTAGGTCAAGTAATAACTTTGAATCTTTCATTTCTAATCACAGTTCTATGCTCTTAAAAATTCATCCTGATAATCCTTCCGATCGTAAAATTCAGCAAGTTGTGGACATTCTCCGCAAAGGTGGAATTATCATTTACCCAACCGATACGGTCTATGGTTTAGGTTGTGATATTGAAAATTCTAAAGCTGTGGATCGCATCTGTAAATTGCGGGGGCTCGATCCCGTTAAGGCAAATTTATCCTTCATTTGTAAAGATATTTCTCAAGTCGCGGAATACACTAAACCGATTGATAATGAGACATTTAAGTTAATGAAGCACAATTTTCCTGGTCCATTTACTTTTATCTTAAAATCTAATAATCAAGTGCCCAAAATGTTCAAAAACCGTAAACGAACGGTGGGGGTACGGATTCCAGATAATAATATTCCAATCGCGATTGTCGAAGCATTAGGGCGTCCGATTTTAACGACTTCATTGCGTTCAGAAGACGAAATTCTAGAATATTTTACAGATCCAGTTGATGTATATGATGATTTTGAAAAGTTAGTAGAAGCCGTAATTGACGGCGGTATAGGTAATAATGTTGCCTCGACGGTAGTGGATTGTACAGGAAGTACACCAGAAGTAATCCGTGAAGGTGCAGGCGAATTGCGTTAAATACATTCGACCATTTTCGGGTTATTCTTTATCGTTTAGTAGATCAGCAGGTACATCTACGGCAGCAGTATCCGTTGGTGTTATTTCTTTTTTGATTTCACTCTCTTTTTTAAGAGGTGAACGTTTATACTTTGCTTGAAAAACATCGAATAAGCGATAGCGATCTTCATCAAAACTAGATAAAATCACTTCGGAATTACTGTATAAATCGCTCCCCAATAATAAGCTGACTGGCTTGAGCGAATCAATATAGTGGAATGTAATGCGCAGAATAGCGATCATCGGAATGGCTAAAATTAATCCACTGATTCCCCACATCATACCACCTAAAATCAACGAAATAATTGCTGCTAATGGATTGACATTTACTGTACCACCAACAACGTTTGGAGTAATCAAATTTCCTTCGATCGTCTGTACTGTACCGAATAATACAATGACCGCTGCGGGTTGCCAAAAAGTACCAGTCGTCGCGATTGCATATAAAAAAGGTAATAATCCACCAAGCGTCGTTCCGATATAAGGAATAATTGCTAAAAAAGCTGCTAAAAACCCCCAAAAGAAGGCATAGTCAATTCCAATTATAGATAATCCAATACTGTTGCAAAAGCCAAGAATGACAATAACGATCATCATTCCGAATAGATATTTCTGTGCCACTTGTTGAATTCCGTCCATCATTCGCATCGCCTCCGCTCGACGTTCTTCGCTAAACTGAATCAGGAAATAGTTTTGCAATGCAGAGCGATAAAGTAGAAAGAAGAAGGTATATAAAAAGATCAGAAAGATATTAAAAACAACAGTTGTAGAAGAAGTCAAACTGCTACCAACTAGATCAATCGGTGCATCCATTACGTCCGCAGCATTTTCCATCAGCCACTCGCGCCCAGAATCAGGTGTAATATCTAATTCTTCCTCGACCCACATAATCGTTTCATTCGCTCGCTCTACTAATGTTTCTGTGACCAAGGAAAAATCTGCAAATACTTTAAAAAATTGGTAGGAAAACATGAATATCGCACCAATAATTGGCAGAACGACCACACTGTATGAACACAAAATACCCAACACTCTACTTTTGGTATAATGTTCAAAAAAGTTACATAATGGGATCAACATGAATGCAAATAAAACCGCAAACAACAATGGCGCAAAAAATGCCTGCCCAATACACAGTACATATATGGTGATACCAACTATCACCATAAAGTATGCAAGTTTTTGTAGGCTTAATTGTTGATTCATAAGTAGTAAGTAGCGTAAAGATAGCGATAAAAGTAAGATAAAAATTTTACGTTATTTGACAAATTCCTCGAATCGAGTTCTCCGAAATACTTTGGAGCAGGCAGAGGCAAGCTATATCAACATAAAATTGTCGAAAAAAGTGACCACAGTATCTATTCACCATCCTAATAACTGAATTCACCAAACGTTTGTTCCTTTGCTTTTCTTGTAAAAGTCTAATTTTTTTCAATTTTTATAAAATTGCTTTACCTTACGCCAAATAAGTGCCTCGCAACAATTACTTCGGTATTTTATGAGTATCTTTTTCCGTTATTTTCCCTTAAAAAATAAGTCCGTAGCAATGCTATGCACTGATTTTTCAAGAAAAACTATCGAAAAAATCTATTTCCTAAAATTTACCGAATTAATTATCGCGAAGCACTTAAGAAAATTACTAGAGGTAAATTTGTGTAATAACGTACTAATTTATATTTCACATTTATCTCTAGTAATTCTCTTCTTCACATCGGAATAACGGTGTATCATGATGAAACCTGTACCAAAATCTTAGGTCATTCATCATTAATAATTCATAATTCATCATTAAAACAATGTCTGTACACCGTAAAGAAGAAAAACGCATTACCACGCACGTCCTCCAAGCGATGAAAGCACGGGGTGAGAAAATTTCCATGCTAACTGCCTACGATTTCTCGATGGCACGTATTTTAGACGCTGCCAAAGTTGACGTATTACTCGTTGGCGATTCCGCTTCCAACGTTATGGCTGGACACGAAACTACCCTGCCTATTACGCTGGATCAGATGATCTACCATGCCTCTTCGGTCGTAAGAGCGATCAAAAGGGCATTAGTAGTAGTAGATTTGCCTTTCGGTACTTATCAAGGCGATTCCAAACGCGCTTTGCAATCTGCGATCCGCATTATGAAAGAATCGGGCGCCCACGCCGTCAAAATGGAAGGTGGCGTAGAAATCAAAGACTCGGTTAAGCGCATCCTTTCTGCGGGTGTGCCCGTGATGGGGCACTTGGGTTTAACACCACAATCTATTTATAAATTTGGTACTTACACCGTACGCGCCAAGGAACAAGCAGAAGCAGAAAAGCTGATTAGTGATGCCAAAGCATTGCAAAAAATGGGCTGCTTCGCGATAGTGGTAGAAAAAATTCCTGCACACCTTACTAAACAGGTTTCCGAAGAATTATACATCCCGACCATCGGTATAGGAGGAGGTAAGCATGCCGACGGGCAAGTGCTCGTCACCCATGATATGCTGGGTATCACGCATGATTTCCATCCACGTTTTCTACGACGTTACGTCGAGTTGTTCGATGTCATTCAGACCGCGACGGAGCAATATATAGAAGACGTAAAATCGGGTAATTTCCCCAATGAGAACGAACAATATTAATTTAAAAAAACTGTAAATGGCGGGCAATTAATAACACTTCAATCGCCCGCCATTTCTGCTTACTATTTTTTTTGTAAATTTGTATAGTAACAAACACTGACGAATTTGAAATAAGACCATTTGCTCCCCACCAGTTTTAATGTGAAATCAAAATGCATCGTATAAAATGTAAAAGCAAGTCAAACTTGCTCTATTCTTTTTATATTTAAAATTTTGCATTTTACGGTTTTACATTTCCTCTACCTGTTCGTCCCCATTTATCAAACACGACATTTCCCACATGAAGAATGTATTTGTCCTTTTAACAGTATTTTTTCTGCCATTTTTAATCCATGCGCAGGATGATTCATATGCCATTGATGCTCCTAAACAAGAATTTCGAGGCGTCTGGGTAGCTACGGTTTTAAATATCGACTTTCCTAAAAAAGCAACGCCTAATGGCGTAGCCCACTCTGAACAGTGGAAAAAATTACTGGACAAGTACAAAAAAATGGGCATGAATGCCGTAGTCGTTCAAGTACGTCCTGCTGGTGATGCTTTATATCCGACGGATTTGGCTCCTTGGTCAGCTTATTTGACTGGCAAGCAAGGACGAGCGCCTTTGCGCGATTACGATCCATTGAAAGGCATGGTAGCCGAGGCACATAATCGCGGTATGGAATTTCACGCGTGGTTTAATCCATATCGTTTAAGTATGAATTTGGATACCGCAGCCCTTGCGTCTAACCACGTATTTTACCAACATCCAGAATGGGTAATACAATATGGTACGAAGTATTATCTCGATCCAGGTATTCCAGAAGTACAAGATTATTTGATTGACGTAGTGGGTGAAGTGGTAGAAAAATATGACATTGATGCAGTACATTTTGATGACTATTTTTATCCGTATCAAATCAAAGATCAGATCTTTCCCGATACGGCAACGTTCCGTCAGTTTGGTGGTGATTTTGGCAGCATAGCCGATTGGCGACGCAACAATGTGGACTTTTTTATTGATAGTTTATCCTTGCGCATTAAGCAGATTGATCCTTACGTGAAGTTTGGAATTAGTCCTTTCGGCGTATGGCGGAATAAAGCAAACGATCCACTGGGTTCCAATACACGTGCAGGTCTAACGAGCTACGATAATTTATATGCTGACGTAGTAAAATGGTTAAAAAACGACTGGATTGATTACGTAGCACCACAACTGTATTGGCACATTGGTTTTCCAGCAGCAGATTACGAAGAATTGTTAGGTTGGTGGCGAAGAAATTCTTATGGCAAACATCTATATATTGGTCATGCGGTTTATAAAATAAACGATGACAAATACGAAGAATGGAATAATCCTAATGAAATGCTACGGCAAATTCAGCGGGTGCGAAGCGATCGTTTTGCAACGCAAGGTAGTATCTTTTTTAGCTCTCGGCAGCTATTAAAAAACCCATTGGGCTTCACCGATTCACTCCGTAATCGTTACTATGCGCCTCCTGCTTTATTGCCTCCGATGACACTTCTGAATGACAGTATTCCCGTAACACCTATCCTAAAAAAGATGCGTCCGAAAAATGGAAATGTCAAACTACGCTGGAAACTACCTAGATCCGCCAAAGGCAGTCCACCTGCTTATTACGTCATCTATCGTTTTACAAATGATGATGATGGTGATTTGGATGATTCAAAAAACATTGTTGGCATCACACCAATTGGACAAGATGTCCGCTGCTTTATTGATGGAAAAACCAAGTCTGGTAAAGTTTATAATTATCAAATCACTGCGGTCAGCCGCACACACGTAGAAAGTGAACCCAGTAATCGACGCATGATTCATAAAATTGGTAATTCACTGAAAAACGTTAAGCGACTTCCAGAAGAATTTGTAGTAGAAAACAAAAAACGAGTCGAAGAAGAAAAAGAGCAAAAGAAGAAGAATTCGTTTTTTTATGACTAAGTATTGGCCGAAAAATAAATTTACACTTTGATTTTTTCAATTGATGATTTTATTGAATAAAAACTAGGCTTGTACAAAGTTTTGCAAAAGAAACAGTTTTTGACGCAGATAAACGCAGATTTTTATGATTCAAGTAGGTCTTATGTCGCTCACGACCCGCTTGAATCATAAAAATCATAGAGAATCAGCGTCAAATAAAAACTTTGTACAGTCCTAAATAAAAACCATTCATTCAGCAAAATCACCATTTGAAAAAATGTAAATTTATTTTCTCGGCATTTCCTAAGCACTTAATTCAAAGATTTTGAAGGTGGTTCGAGATTATTCGAACGTTATTTGATGATTGCTAATGCAAACAATATCGAACCAGTTCCAAACTATTTTCACACTATTTTCGAACACATTTCATACTGGAGAAAACTATGCGTATTCTTAGCTCTTTGTTATTCCTATTTCTAGTTTTTACGCTCTTCGCTTTTTGTAAACAAAAAACGGCAACTGTTTTACAAAAACCTGCTACCGTAGTCGTCGATTCTACCAAGTGGAATCCTGATGCTGGCGTGATTTATCCATATACAGCTAAAATTATTACCTCTTCTAATGCAAATCTAGCGGATAAAATCACCGATGGTGATCCGCAAACTTTTTGGCAATCCGCCGCTCCTTTCCCAACGAATTATATAAGTAATGCTGCCCAAAATATCTTTTTGAAAAAAGGTGATGCGTTATTTAAGCATAATCAAGACAATGATTTTTCTAAAGCTACTGACGGTGATCTGAATACTGCAACAAGCATTAAAAAAACAGAAGGAAAATATCGTTTGAGTATAAAATTTTCACAAGCAAGTAAATGTACTTTTCTCGGTTTAAAATTAGGAAATCAAGCCGACGTAGCGATCAATGCTACGGGGAACTATCAAACCAGCCACAACTTAACCTATTCTAAATCAGATAGTTACCAATTCAAAAATCTAAAATTAGGTGGCACACTTGAGCAAATCACCCTTACTTCTGAACAACCGTTTGAAGTATTTGAAATCGCAGGTACAGCGGAATACCCAGAGGAATACGCCATTTTAGATTTTGGTGAAACCGTGTCCGTAGGAACGGTAGTAACGCGACATTGGTCAGGTGAAAAGAATGCCGTTTATACCACTTTACATTTGAGTAATGATGGTAAAAAATGGGAACAGGTCGCTTTATTAAACGCAAGTTTAGAGCATTCTTTTATTACTAATTTGAAAAAAGAAACTTCCGCTCGTTATTTGAAAATCACGCAGCATTTAAAACCTGATGATTGGAATAAAGTCTATTTATGGGAAGTGGCAGTTTATGACAAATATGGTCAGTACGGTGCGCCGCCTGTGGCAGAGAAAAGCAACGTAACCATTCGTGAATTGCTGGGCGTGAATTCAACTTGGGGCTGGGGACATAACAAATATTCTGATTTGCTTAAAGCAAAGGAAGGGCCCGAATGTTACGCACCGCTGGCGAGTCATGCGCGTAATTACCACGATTTAAAATGGGATATTTCTGACCCTACGCACCGACCAGATTATGGAAAAATGGCAGCAGGAAAAGGTTCGGAAGTACACTGGTGGCTCAATTGGGATCAGGAATATGCCGCTTGGGAGAAGGCGGATTTAAAAACTCAAACGACCTTACAAATTCATAATTTCACGGATAGTGATTGGAACGATCCTTATCAAAATGCTTATGCAATTGGGCAGTCTTTCGCGGAACATTTTGGTAAAAAAAGTGGCAATGGAATGATCGAAACCTTAGAAATTGGGAATGAACCGTGGAAATACGAAGCCGCGACCTATCGACAAATTTTACTCGGTATGGCAAAAGGCGCGAAGGCAACCGATCCTGATTTAAAAATCTTTCCTTGTGCGCTGCAAGCCGCCGATCCAGCAATGGAAAACACAAAGATTTTTATGAATTACATGGGGGTTCGCTTACCCGAAGCGGCGGCGCCTTACATTGATGGTTTAAATATTCATTGTTATAGTTATTTACAAAATGCCGAAAATCAGCGCATTGCCGTTGCGCCCGAACACCCGAATTCCAGCTTTCGAGAAATCTTTAGTAACGTACGTTTTCGCGATCGCAATTTACCTGAAAAGCCGATTTATCTATCGGAATGGGGTTGGGATCATACGGGTGGCGGCGAGGCGTGTACGCACAGCGAATGCGTGAGTGAAAAAGCGGCGGCAGCTTATGGCGTTCGTGGTGCATTAATGGCGATGCGAGCGGGAATTGAACGAGCGACATGGTTCTTTTTTGCGAACGAAGAACGACCTTCTTCTTTATATACACGATCGGGTTTAACTGGCTCCGTAAAGACTAATTTTCAACCTAAAATGGCGTATCGGGCTTTTACTAATTTAATCGAATTGGTCGGCGATTCTTACTTTTTGGAGGTACTCCAAGAAGACAAAAATGGCTGGGTGTATTTGTTAGGAAATCAAGCGGGGACAGCGACGCATTTGATTGGTTGGCTACCCGAAAATGGCGATAGTAAACGCGTTGAAAATCTAATTTTAAATAAAAAATTAACCAGTCAAGTAAAAGCAGCTTTCGGTACTCGACTAGATGGTTTAACACTTCAAGGCAAACGTGTTAATCTTTCCTTAGATCCTGATAATCAATTAATTGTGCCGCTTACAGCAATTCCAATAGTAATATGTTTGGCACAATAAGTTAAGCCTTTTCGTCCCGTTGATTGCGCAATTCCGCTAACACTTCATCTAGTTGCCGCTGTAAATGATCGATTTTCACTTCTAAATCATCGTTATTATCCATTGTCATTTCATCAACAAAAATGGCGTTAGCGAGCGACATTCCAAAAATACCACCTACCAAAACAACAATGACAAAATAGAGGCGCATAAAACCAATATATACGGAATTATCAGAACGTTCGGCAATAGTAGCGGGAATTTCGTTCCATCCTTCGACGGTAAAGAATTGAAAAATAGAAAAAGAAGCGACTAGTGGATTACGAAAAAACTCAGGGGCGATTTCTCCATAAAAATGACAGGTTAAAATAGCAAGTACGAAGTTGAGAAAAAACAACATCATCAGCACCAAGACAGATGCTTTCAACGCTCTTCCTAAACCTTGCATAATCTGCGCTAAATGTGGAATAAATTCGATAAAACGAACCAAACGTATCAACCTAAATAAACGCAACAATAATAATACAGAAGTGTCTGGTAATTCAACCCAACCGATTAGTAAGGAAGGAAGACTAGCAATAACAATACTAAAATCAAAAATATTCCACTTAGAAGATGAATAATTTTTCCAGCCCAGAGCCTTGATTTTCACTATCGCTTCTACAATAAAGAAAATAATAAAAAAGTGATCAAGAAAAATCAGGCTGGCATTTTCTTTTAAATCAGGGAAATAGAGTAAGAAAATCAGTATGGAGTTGAGGACGATTGCCGTCAACATAACTTTCTCCGAGAGGAAGAAATTTTTCATGTGTAAGTTAAGTTTGCTTTGAGCATAAAGGTAAGAAGGTTTTCGGATCTAAAAAAAAGAAGCAGGTTCGATTTTTATCAAAAATATTCTTAACTTTTTCTCCTTTACAAATATCAATATAAGTATATATTTATCAATCACTTACACATTTATAATATTATAAATAAAAAATAAGCTCTATAATCTGATTAAATATTACATATTAAAATAGTTCACCTCCTATCCTTCGGTATAATATTTGTTATAATTCAGTGTACTTATTCCCTCCTCTATATTCTTCTCCTCCATACTTCCCTCCTTATTATTTTTTTTCAAAACTATTTGCAAACGCTTAATTATTATTATTTATGAAAAAGATCACTCGTATCCAATCTCAACTTTCAGAAGAAATC
>JBGCES010000309.1:0-15976 GCA_045106545.1 Saprospiraceae bacterium | reverse complement strand
GTACTCGGAAGTGCAGTAAATTGGACGAGTTGAAGAAAAATAGGAATAAATTTTCTGGCGGAGCGATATTTTCCATTGATCACCTTAGCGGAATTGTCCGTTGCAGCTGTGGTAAATTGAGCCACTTTCTCTTGAGCGGCTTGTAATTTAATTTTGGCTATTTTTTTGTAAATGGTCTCCCGCAGCTGTTCGTCTGGAATCTGCTCGTCCAATAAAAAGGTGCAGGCTTGAGCTAAAACAATGGCTGCTCTATCCAGATCCTCCACAGTTCTTAAAGTTGTTTTCTTTTGACTCAATTTTAAGTCCTTCATATATTTATCAATCAGTAAATCAAATACTTCGATGGCATCGTCCAGCGCAACAGCTTCGTAATACTGAGTGAAACAAAGCAGTGTTGCTAATTTTTTGGAATGGTTCATTTGCGCTATTGATCCTGCTTTCAATCCCGCAGCCAGCTTCGCTAACTTCGTCTTTCTACTCAGCGGAACACTGGGTGTCTTCAGCTGATGAACACCTAAATCCTTAATTACTTTTACTCGTTGTAACGCCTTGTTTAAAGAAACAGAACTTACATAAGTAGGTGCTTTACGCAATTCATCCAACAAGGAATGATGTTTACCTTCCAAGATTTGGAGCAGTGACAATAAAGCGGTTTGTTGTTGGCGACTCAGGTTTTTTATCAAGGTCTGATAGATAGCCTCGGATGCTCTACTTCTAATCCTAGATACTAACCGAGCCAAAACGGTTGCGCCAGGTAAAATAATTTTTTCATGGATTAATTTGGAAGTAGCTAAATCAAAAAGTACACTTGGTCGTTCATCGTTAAGCCATACCTTATTATACAACCAGCGAACCAATCGAAAATAATGCGGATGGGCGTGGAAATCTCGATAGCCTAATTTTTTCTTTATCTCTTGCTGATGCTCCCAGTGAGTCGTTTCTCTTGTTGAATATTGAGCAATACAAGTCAGGTCGGCTATTTTTAATTGTCGGGCAACATAAGCTAATACATTGGCAGGTACATCCGTTGGAGCAGATAAGAAAGTACCTAAAAATCTAAGCGTGCATAACTGTAAGGCAAAGCCCAATTTGTTATGTGGTCGGCGATGCATATTAATCCATTTTAAGTCGGAAGTGCTCAAGTAAAAATGATGGGCTAATTGCTCCCTCGTTGGTGCACCATTATAACGACCATACTTGTTCAGTTGATCGGCAGAAAGAAAAGACATGGGCATAATAATCAGTTTTTGTAAGGTTTGAATAGCTTTTGTGGGATTTAAAAAAACGCTCGTTTGACTGAACGATAACCAATTCAGAAATTTGTGATAACTCCTTGATTTGAGTGTTTAATAAAGTAGTCAAATTATTCAAAGTTCAGTATATTGCAACTTAACCATTTTATTAAACGATAATTATGAATATTGGATACGCAAGAGTTAGCACCAAGGAACAAAACTTGGACTTACAAAAAGATGCCCTTCGAAAAGCGGGGTGCGTAGAAATATTTGAAGAAAAAATATCTGGGGCAGGTAAGGAACGTCCACAACTCACCAAATTGATCGAGCGAATTCGGAAAGGAGATGTATTGACGGTTTGGAAGTTGGATCGACTCGGAAGGTCGATCAAAGACTTAATCCAATTGGTCAACAATATTCAGAATCGGGGCGCAGAATTGAAGAGTCTTAATGACCACATTGATACCACCACTCCTCACGGAAAGCTTACCTTTCATATGTTTGCCGCCTTAGCCGAGTTCGAAAAAGATATTATTCGAGAACGTACTCTGGCAGGATTAGCAACTGCCAGAGCAAGAGGGCGAGTTGGTGGGCGACCAAAAGGGCTGTCGCAAAAAGCAAAACACATCGCTATTATTGCTCAGCGGTTATATGAAGAGGGGCAGAAAACGGTTACTGAAATTTGTGAAGAACTATCTATTTCCAGAGCAACGCTATATAATTATTTACGCCATCGAGGTATTGAAGTGGGGCAACACCGGAATAAAACTCGTTTCCTAAAAGTAGAACTCTGGCTACTTGTTCAAAACAAGAGTAAAGTGAACAAGAGTTTAAAAAAATGTATCGACGCCATTGAGTTTTTTATACTCCAAAAATTCAAAGGAAAACCCAATGAAAAAAATAAAGGCATTTACCAACTTAACATCCCTTACCAATCCACCAAAGAACTCGACCTAACTGTTAATCAGATACTTAGAGACATTCGCAATACTTGTGATTTACATAATTGTGCTGCGGAAGCTGCGATCAAGGTATTGGATGATTCAGGGAAAAACTGGAAATAGCGCATTCCTTAGCGTAAGTTTCTGTTCCAACATTACTCGTACCCCGATAATTGGAGCTTTGCCGTTTTTCGATACAGCCGTGAGATTTATGATGCGGACGAGTTTATGTTTCCTGGAGCAGAGGAGTTGAACGGAACAATTGAAGGGGTTTTAAAGGCTGGTATGCAACTATATCCGTGAACGTTATCTTCCAAATGTTAAGATTTGGAGGATTTTACACGTTTAGTTGCCAGACCTCAAAACTGTTTCATAGGTAATTCCCTCCATTGTATCCCAGTTTGAGTTTGTGTACTATTGCTTTGACAACTCGCCATAATTTCACTTTGGGCTTACGTCCAAGCGTCGTTTGGCTTAAATGTGGCAGTAGATTTTTTGTAATAAATTTTTTCGTTAGTTTTACGAAGATCATAGTTGCAAGAGATTTATTGTTACTCATTTCAATTACAATAGAATCACTTGCAACTTTTTTTTTCAACTATTCCAAATTAATACAAATCATTTTTAAACAGCTTCATAAACAATCATCGAAGATCCCCAATCTTCTCATTTAATGTTTCTCCAAAAAATATGACCGCCAGCGAAAAAACGAAATTATTAACAACGGAATGCGCCCCTATATAAATCATTCCAAGAATCACATCGTTGTTATCGTTTTATGCACACATCTTTTCTACTATCAATAGTTGGCAGTGATCAAAAGTAATGCTATTGCTCAAAAGTGAGTGGTAAAAAATGTCTTACCCAATCATCAGGAGCACCTAAAATAATAGTCGCCTCAATTTTAATTGCAAACTCATCAATAAAAAAAATATGAACAAGGTACTTCAAAAAGTATTAACGGGATGGTATCTAATAGGACTTTGTCTCTTGTACAATTCACCCTATTTGAACAGTCAACCTGACCCCGCCGTAGTAGATAGCCTGGAACAACTATTACAAACCGATTTGGAAGATACGACCAGAATGGATGTCTTAGTCACCCTCGGTAAAAAAATAGCTCGGTTTAATTTTGAGCAGTCAGAAAAATACCTGCGCGAATATGCTGAACTAGCCGAGCAGTCCAAAGACATTACTCGTAGGGTGGATGCCAAATTCACGCTTGCTACTTTTCATGATATCTACGGAATAATGGACTCTGTTGAAGTGATCACAAAGGAAGGCTTAGAACTTATTGCAGAGGCAGATAATGAAAATCTAACCAATGTAGAAGGAATGTTACTAGTTAATCTAGGTAATGTAGCTAGTCATAATAAAGAACTTTCCAAGGCATTAGAGTACTACTTCGCTGGTGCAGAGAAACTAGAAAGGGGCGTTCAACAAAATGTAGTACGTTATAATATCGCAGAGATTTACCATGCTTTAGGGAATGAATCTGAAGGAATGGAGATTTATACCGAAGTTAAAGAATTTGGTAAAAAAAATAAAGTGCCTTCACTTGAAGCAATGGCTACTTCCAGTATTGCGGAGGTGTATGTTAGTTTCGGAGAGTATGAAAAAGCGATAAATTATTATCGGGAAGCAATAGAACTAACGGATCAGTATGGCAGTGAGATTGAAAAAATGACTTACTTGAATAGTATCGCTAATGTTTACGGTAAAACCGACATTCCAAAATCTATCGTAGAATACAAGTTACTTTTAGACAAAAGTATGGTTATGGAAAATGAAAGTCTGATAGCTATGAATTTGGAAAGTCTGATCCAAGCTTATCAAGCGTTAGGAAATATGAACAAAGCACTGGAATATGCCAATCGATATTATCAGAAAACGCTGAATGCCCCCAAAGAGAATATCGAAAGAAATCAGGCATATTATTATTTAGCAGCTGTTTTTAATACCCAAAAAGAGTATAAAAAAGCCCTAAACTACGCCTACCAAGCAATAGAAGGATGTGATTTGGGTAATCAACAAGATGGAGCATTTTATTTAGATGTATTGTTAGAATATGCTCATGCGCTACAATTCACGGGTAATGCAGCAGAGGCTTGGAAAACCTTTAGCTTACGAGATTCTCTGATCACGGAACGAAATACGACCACTCAAAAGACCGCTCTGGCAGGCGCAGAGGTTAAATACCGTTTACAAGAAAGAGAAACAGCTTTTCAACAAACGGAAAGGGAAAATGAACTACAAATAGCGAAAGCCACGAATCGACAAAACTTATTTCTCAGCTTATTCATCGGAACGACACTCATATTATTGGTGGGCTTCTTTTTTTATAACCGTCTTCGTCAAGCTAAACAAACAATCGAAGAACAACGCAAGATAGTAGAAACTACACTAATTGAAAAAGATGCGGTCAAAACGCGTTTTTTTTCCAATATTTCCCACGAATTACGTACGCCACTTACCCTAATGCTAGGACCCATTAACTCAGTTTTGCGAGCTAATCAAATAAATAATAGAGATGTCACTTTATTAAAAATGGCGGAACAGAGTGGACAGCAATTACTACGCTTGGTCAATTCCATTTTGGATTTTTCTCGGTTGGAAATCACTAAATTAAAACTACAGGAGAGTTCAGTTGTACTATTTCCATTAGTACGTCGGTTAGTATCTCAATTTGAATCCAGTGCTCAGATTCAGGATGTCGAACTAAATTTTGATTACCAACTAGATCCATATTTAGAACTAAAATTGGACGTGTCCAAGTTTGAAATCATCATTAATAACTTGCTCTCTAATGCCCTTAAATTTACGTCCAAAGGTGAAAAAATCGCGGTACAGATTCAGGATTTACAAAACAGAGTTTCACTAACGGTGAGCGATACAGGGCGTGGTATCCACCCCGATGATTTGCCACATATCTTCGACCGTTTTTACCAAACGCAGGAAGTATATGAAAATGCCGAAGGTGGATCGGGTATCGGCTTAGCCTTATCGCAGGAGTATGCTCAGCTCTTTACTGGTAAATTAACCGTCGAGAGTACCTTAGGGAGCGGTAGTATTTTTAACTTTACTTTTCCCAAAAAAGAAGTATTACGCGCACCTGATATACCAGCAATAGCCACCGAAGAGGCTAGCATAGCCGCTATTGATGATTTGGAAGATCCTGTACTCATAACGTCTTTAGCGGCAACAAATCGTCGTTCTCGTATTCTTTTGGTAGAAGATAACCACAGCTTACGTTCCTATATCCAATTGATTCTTAATCCTAACTATGAAGTCCTAATTGCTGTAAACGGACAAGTGGCTTGGGATTTACTATCCGACCCTGCTACTCCTTCGCTTGATTTGATCATTTCGGATGTCATGATGCCCTACATGGATGGTTTTACCCTTTTGGAAAAAATCAAAGCCAACGACCAGTGGCGCAGTACACCTTTTGTTATGCTTACGGCTCGTTCAGCGCAGGAAGATCGCTTGAAAGGATTGACGTTAGGGATTGACGACTATATCACTAAACCCTTTAACGAAGAGGAGTTACTCGTTAGAATTAATAATTTATTACAAAATGCCTTTGTCCGACAGCAAATTTCCCTAGCAGCACGCAACGATCAGGACATCCTACAACCCAAAAAAGTACAATTTGAACCCGTCACTGCTGCGAGCCTAATATGGATGGAAGAAGTAGCCGAACACATCAAGGCAGATATTAGCAATACTAATTTTTCTGTATCCATTCTTGCCGATAAAATGGCGCTGAGCGAACGACAGTTTATTCGCCGCATCAAACAGATTATAGGTATGGGACCTGGTAAATACATCAAAGAAATTAAATTGCAACGCGCTAGGTTTCTACTAGAAGAACAAGTACATCTTTCCGTAGCAGAGGTTTGTTATGCTGTGGGCTTCAGTACGCCTGCTTACTTCTCCAAAATTTATCGGGAACGGTTTGGGAAACTGCCTAGTGATTATTTAGATGTTTCTTAGATGGGGAAATCAGTTACAAATTATACTATACGAAATCGTAGGTTTTTAAAAATCACAAGGTTTCAACATGGTTTGAAATTGTTCGATAGTTGCAAGTGCAAACCATGTCGAACAACTTTCACACTATTTCCGACAAGTCTAATCAAAATAAATTTAACATTGTAAAAACTCAAACAGGTCAGTTTTTTCGTGACTACTGCTTTGAAATGGCAGTTTTTTTCATATCATTTGGCAGTTTTTTTCATATTCCCATTACTAGTTTTGCATTAACATTATCACAGCAAAAAGGTAATAGCATGCGACAATACGAGCAGCAGTGGCTGGATCAACTCAATACATTAATTGATAAACAATTACATCTACCAGATTTCAAAAAAGCAAATTTGGTTGAGCAGATGAACATGAGTCCGTCCCAATTCTATCGGCAAGTGGTCAAACTAACCGAACTATCACCCGTCCACTATATTCGCTTAAAACGGCTGACCAAAGCCAAAGAATTACTAGAAGTAGGTGTTTATGGCACGGTGGCAGAAGTTGCTTTGGCAGTCGGCTATCGGCACGTTAACTACTTTTCTAAACAATATGAAAACCAATTTGGCAGACGACCCAGTGATTATTTAAGATGATATAACATTAAAAGTTTGGTCATTTTGTGCTATTTTTTGGTCATTTTGTGCTATTTTTTGGTCAGTATATGTTATACATAAATAATATATTTGCATTTTCAGTCTTATATACATCCAATTCTCCAATCAATAGTACATCTTAATCATCTAGAGCAATACAGATTTTATATGGGTAATCAGCAAGTACAGTGATCGGTTTGCTGAATTGATGATGCAAAGAGCGAACTCACTTTTTTCTATTGGTGCTGAACAAGTACCTTGATCTTGCTATGCTTATTACAAGTGTCTGGTGACTTTGCCAGATTCAGAGATTAGAAAACTGACTATCAACAAGTTTTCTAATTGCTAATCTCTGATCCCTTATCTATTTACACCTTTTCAACTAGCTTAAAACATAATCATGAAAAAAATTACTGCTACTATTTATTTATTTCTTATTGGAATAAGTATCCCTTTTCTACTTGGACATGTAGGCGAAACTTTGAAACATTCCGCCAGAGACAAGACCGAATTGCCAGATTATGCTGAATATTTCTTGAACGATTGTACGACGACTGAATTAGTAACGGGCTTAGACTCACCTGGTGGGGTTTGGAATGATGGGATAGGTAACCTTTACCTTAAAATGACCCGCTCAGGTAATTTCCCAAGTACTGTTGCTCCTCTGACAGAACCGAATGCCTTACATTTTAGTGGAGGTAATGATTTTGTGGACGTTCCAAGCTATCAAGGTATTCAAGGCGCAGCAGACAGAACAATAGAGTTTTTGATAAAAACAACGGATGGTGCGCTTAACCCCGCCATTTTTAGTTGGGGTACAAATTCAACAGGAGCAAAATGGACAGGAAGAATATTCTCCGGTCAAATGCGTGTTGAGGTCAGCGGTGGAGCTATCATCGGAAGTACCGCTATCAATGATGGACAATATCATCACGTAGCTGTGGTCTTTGAAAATGATGGAACACCCAACATAGAAGATATAGAAATCTATATAGACGGTGTTTTGGAAAGCATATCCCAAGTTAACCCTCAAACCGTTAATACGGGAAACAGTGCTGATGTATATATAGGAGGGTCTTCTTTTGATGGTACAAGAATTGTTGCAGAGATAGATGAATTTCGTATTTGGGATGTAGCAAGAACGGGTACTGAAATTGAAAACAATAAAGATTGTGAATTAACGGGCAGTGAAACCGGTTTGGTAGCTTATTATGACTTTAATCAGGGCATTGGCGGCGGCGATAATACCGGACTTACAACCCTCATTGACAGAACTAGTAATGGTTATAACGGAACCCTAAATAACTTTGCGCCCAGTGGTACTATTTCTAACTTTGTAACCCATATCCTAACACCGGAACCAAGCGTGACTATTGTTTCTGATGATATAGATAATACTATTGTCCCCGAAACGAGTGTCACCTTCACCGCCACTCCAACCGACGGAGGAAGTTCGCCCACTTATCAATGGAAAAAAAATGGCGCCAATGTAGGAACAAACAGCGCAAACTATACCGATGCAGCCCTTGCTGACGGAGATGTGATTATGGTAGAAATGACCAGCTCAGGTAATTGCCCAAGTACTGTTAATAGTAACAGCATTACAATGACCGTCGTTGCTCCTCCGACAGAACCCAATGCCTTACATTTTTTTGGAATTAATGACGTTGTAGACGTTCCAAGCTATCAAGGTATTCAAGGCGCAGCAGACAGAACAATAGAGTTTTTGATAAAAACAACAGCTGGTGCGCAAAACTCTGCTATTTTTAGTTGGGGCTCATCTTCAATAGGAGCAAAATGGACAGGAAGAGTATTCACGAATAAAATGCGTGTCGAAGTGAATGGTGGGGCTATCATTGGAAGTACGACTATCAATGATGGAGAATACCATCACATAGCCGTGGTTTTTGAAAATGACGGCACACCGAATATAGAAGATACAAAAATTTATGTAGACGGTGTTTTGGAAAGCTTATCCCAAGTTAACCCTCAAACCGTTAATACGGGAAACAGTGCAGATGTCTATATAGGAGGGTCTTCTTTTGATGGTACAAGAATTATTGCAGAGATAGATGAATTTCGTATTTGGGATGTAGCAAGAACGGGTACTGAAATTGAAAACAATAAAGACTGTGAAATAACGGGCACGGAATCAGGCTTGGTAGTTTATTATGACTTTAATCAAGGTACTGCCGGTGGTGATAATACCGCCATTACAACCCTCATTGACAGAACTAGTAATGGTTATGATGGAAGCCTAAACAACTTTTCGCTCAACGGCAATAATTCTAACTGGGTAGAAAACACGCTCTCGGCACAGGCAGCCGTCACTATTACATCTGATGATGCGGATAATACCATTGCTCCCGGAACAAGTGTTACCTTCACTGCTAATCCAATGAGCGGAGGGAATTCACCTACCTATCAATGGAAAAAGAATGGCACCAATGTAGGATCAAACAGCGCAAACTATACCGACGCCACCCTTGCTGACGGAGATGTGATTACGGTAGAAATGACCTCTTCACTTGCTTGTGTTACCAATCCTATGGTTGGTAGTAATGCCATTACAATAACTGTACTTTCACCACCTCCACATACTGAAGTATATGTAAACAAAACGGCAAGTGGTGCTAATAATGGTAGCTCTTGGGCAGATGCCTACACGGACTTACAAGATGCCATAGATTTGGGTGCCTTTTTTGGTCTTGACATCTGGGTAGCCGCTGGTACTTATCTTCCGCTCGATGCCCCTGATGGCACCACCTCTACTGGAGCAACCGATAGAAACAATGCCTTCCACTTAGATACCGATATAAAAATATACGGTGGCTTTGCCGGTACAGAAACGATGCTCAGCCAAAGAAATCCCGTTACCAATGTAACCATACTAAGCGGTGATTTTAATGGTGATGATGTTGATAGTGATGATATAGGTAGCGGAACTACTTTTTCTATAAGTAATAATGATGAAAATGCCTATCATATAATGATAACTGCTAATTTGACGAATGCAGCCGTAATAGATGGTTTTACATTCTCTGGAGGAAATGCTCAGACGTCTCTTAATCAGCTAATTTATGATGAAAGAACTTTTATTTCTGATAACGGTGCTGCTCAGTATAATATCTCTTCTTCACCGACAATGACCAACTGTATCTTTACTAAAAACGAAAGTAATGACGGTCCTGGTCAGTATAATCTATCTTCTTCACCGATTATGACCAACTGTACTTTTACCTTAAATGATGGTGACTACGGAGGTGGTCAATGGAACGGGTTCGCTTCTTCACCGATTATGACCAATTGCATATTTACACGTAATTTTACTTGGGACGAGGGTGGAGCTCAGTTAAATACTGAAAGTTCTTCTCCAGCAATGTCCAACTGTACTTTTATCTCCAATGTAAGTGATTCTTATGGTGGTGCGCAGGCGAATGACAGTAATTCTTCACCGATCATGACGAATTGTACTTACACCAATAACATGAGTAATAGGGGTGGTGCAATGAGTAATTACTCCTCTTTCCCAATACTGACGAATTGTATTATTTGGGGAAATACCGCCGCTACTGACGGCTATAATATTTTTAATTTTAATGGTACCCCAGCTTTCGCCGGTTGCCTCATAGAAGAGAGTGGTGGGAGTAGTAGCTGGGTGAGCAGCTTTGGTACAGATAACGGTAATAATATAGATGGTACTCCTTTCTTTGTCGATGCCGCCAATGGAGATGTCAGCCTACTGGCTTGTTCGGATGCCATAGATGCAGGAACAGCCACGGGAGCACCTGCTACAGATATCATCGGTGCGACTCGTCCGCAAGGCGCAGGGTATGATATAGGAGCTTTTGAAGCGACCTCCTCAGCTCCGATTTGTCCAAACTACAGTGAGGTGTTTGTAGATAAAACGGCCAGTGGTGCTAATAATGGTACTTCTTGGGCAGATGCCTTCACCGACTTACAAGATGCTATAGATTTTTCCGCTTTGTTCGGTTCAGATATTTGGGTAGCTGCCGGTACTTATCTTCCGCATGACGCCCCTGACGGCACCGTCTCTACAGGAATATTCGATAGCAACAATGCCTTCCACTTAGATACTGATATGAAAATATACGGTGGCTTTGCAGGTACGGAAACAATGCTCAGCCAGCGGGATCCTGCTACCAATGTAACGATATTGAGTGGTGATTATGATGGGGATGATGTGGTTACCGGAACAGGTAATACGCTTACTCTTACGAATATTGAAGACAATGCTTATCATGTAATGATTACTGCTGATTTAACAAGTGCAGCCGTGATAGATGGTTTTACCTTTTCTGGTGGAAATGCAGGCGGCTCCAGCTTTATTAACTATAGCGGGTATATTTTTCGGAAATTTTATGGTGGTGGTCAGCTTAATTATGCTTCTGAATTAACGGTGACCAATTGTATTTTTACAGCGAATTACGCCGTGGAAGGTGCTGGTCAATATAATGATGAGAATGCTAATGCAACAATAACGGACTGTTCTTTTAGCTTAAACTTTGCAGGAGAATACGGTGGTGGTCAGTACAATTCGGAGGCCGCTCCTACCATTACGAATTGTACTTTCACCTCCAATGGAGGAGGATACGGTGGCGGTGCTCAATATAATGATTTTGCTTCAGTAAGTATGACAAATTGTACTTTCACCTCCAATTTTTCGTTCATTGCGGGTCAAGGATATGGTGGGGCGCAGTATAGTTGGGGGGGGCCGTTAAGCATGACGGATTGTACTTTTACTTCCAATTCAGCCGATTATGGCGGTGCGCAGTTTAATGGTAATTCTAACTCAATGACATTTACGAATTGTACCTTTACTGAAAATGAGGCAACGGTTTTTGGTGGGGTTCAGAATAACTATGCTTGTATCCCAACGGTAACAAACTGTACATTTACGATGAATTCTGCTTCCAGAGGTGGAGTACAATTTAATGAATTTACCGCTTTGCCAGCAATGACTAATTGTATTTTGTGGGGAAATACCGCTTCTGATACCGATCCTAATATTTATAATGAGAGTAGTGGTAACCCTACCTTCACCAATTGTCTTATTGAAGGCAGCGGTGGCAGTAGTAGCTGGGTGAGTAGCTTAGGTACAGACGGCGGTAATAACCTGGATGCCGATCCTTTCTTTGTCGATGCCGCCAATGGAGATGTTAGTTTATTGGCTTGTTCGGATGCCATAGATGCGGGGACAGCTACGGGAGCACCTGCTACGGATATCATCGGTACGACTCGCCCGCAAGGCGCGGGATATGACATGGGCGCTTATGAAGCAACATCCGCAGCTCCAGCTTGTCCAGTTGCCAACACCGAAATATACGTAAAACACAATGCCAGCGGTGCCAGCAACGGTACTTCCTGGGCAGATGCCTACACCGACCTACAGGATGCTATGGACGATGCCGCAGTTTCAGGTCTTGATATCTGGGTAGCTGCAGGTACTTACCTACCGCTCGATGCCCCGGATGGCACCACCTCTACCGGACTGACCGACAGGAAAAATACCTTTCACTTAGATACCGATACGAAAATATACGGTGGCTTCGCCGGTACGGAAACGATGCTCAGTCAAAGAGATCCTATGACGAACGTCACGATACTAAGCGGTGATTTTGATGGGGATGATATTGTCACAGGTGGCGGCAGTACGCTCTCTATCACTAATAATGAAGAAAACGCTTATCATGTGATGGTTACCGCTAATTTGACGAATGCAACGGTGATAGATGGTTTTACTTTCTCTGGGGGAAATGCAAATACTAATTTTCTACCAATTATGTACGGTGGTCAAGCATTTGATGGAACCAGTGGTGGTGGACAATATAATCGTAATTCCTCCCCTATAATGACCAATTGCACCTTTACTTCAAATTATTCTGGTGACATTGGTGGCGGGATGTATAATGTATCCTCCTCAGTTGTTCTGACGAATTGCATTTTTACTTTAAATTGGGGTAGTTGGCGCGGTGGTGGTCTATTTGCTAGTACGTTACCAACGACAATAACGAATTGCACTTTTACATTGAATTTAGCTACCAGCGATGGTGGTGGTCTATTTTTTGATAGTTCGTCCTCCACCATGACGAATTGTATTTTATCGGGGAATACGGCTTCTGGTAACGGTCCTAATATTTATAATGACGGTGGTACTAACATCCCTACCTTCACCAATTGCCTCATCGAAGGCAGCGGTGGCAGCAGTAGCTGGTTGAGCAGCTTAGGTACAGACGGCGGTAATAACCTGGATACCGATCCTTTCTTTGTCGATGCCGCCAATGGAGATCTTAGTCTATTGGCTTGTTCGGATGCCATAGATGCTGGAACAGCCACAGGAGCACCTGCTACAGATATCATCGGTACGACTCGTCCGCAAGGCGCGGGATATGACATGGGCGCTTATGAAGCAGTGACCCCGGCATCTTGTCTTTGTACGGCTTCTTCTCCTTTGGTTACGGCTGCAGGTTTATATACCAGCGACGAGAGTAGTACCGATGCAAACGGGTGGACTAATTATTGTGCCGGTGGCAAGTTGCTGTTGTCTTTAAAAGAAGGCGGTACCGGCGTAGTGATTCCTTCAAATGGGGTTTCTTTGAACGTCTCTACCCCGACAGCAGAATATATAGCCTCCGGTGGATTTATCACCAATCCCGATGGAGTCGTTATTTTTAATCGTACTTGGGATGTAGTGCCTACGACGCAACCGACATCTGATGTACCAGTTAGACATTACTTTACTGCTCTAGAATATGCTGCGGTTAATACAGAGTTAGCTGCTCAAGCTTTTTCTCCCCTCACAAATGAAACACAGATGTGGTTTTATAAAGCGACCAGTGGGGCAGCACACGCTAGCATTCCTAATATTCCAACGGCAGAAGTATTGACTAATGGTATTGCATCTTCTACCAACTGGGCATTAGGTACACATGATGCTGATCATTATGCGGAATACCACGTTGCTTCTTTCTCTGGCAGCGGCGGTGGTGGAGCCAATGCTGGATCATCTGCACTATCAGTCGAATCGATTTATTTCAATGTGGCAAAAGAAAACAACATAGTTGTGTTGGACTGGCAGACGGATAGCAAAATAGATAACAAAGGTTTCCATATACAACGAAGTATAAATACAATTGATTTTGAGACCATTGCTTGGGTAGATGGAGCGGATACAATTGATGGAAAACAGACGTATCGTTCTGTGGATAACACACCTCATATTGGTATCAATTACTATCGTTTGGTACAAGAGGATTTTGATGGTAAGGTTGCTTATTCTCCAGTAAGGTCAATTAGGTTTGAGCCAGAAGATGATAACTCAATTTTGATTTTCCCAAATCCGGTCAGCAATGGTAAGCTGATAATCAGCTTGGAGAGTTACAATACGGAAAAAGTATATATTCAGGTATTTGATATATTAGGACGGACTATGTTGCAACAAGCTTCTTTTACCCATCGTACTGATTTATCAGTTGGTAATTTGGCGGCGGGAGTTTATTTAGTTGTAGTCAAAGCAAATGGGCAGATTGCTCGGAAGCAGGTGGTGATTAAATAAATTCAAACTCAAAATCTTATGACTGGGAGGCTGTCCAAAAAGTATTGGGCAGCCTCTTTTTTATATAACGTATTCAGAAATGCTTATCTTAAAGGATGAAACGACCATCCAAACAGGTCAAATTCAAGACCTACCATCCCAATCAATTGTCATTAAATCTTCTCTACGCCCGATCCGATAAATTTAAATTTCATCCTTAGCTGGGATAATCCACATTTTCTGTGGTCGTGCAGCTATCTCCCACTTCCTTCGCCTGACGGATAATCTCAAATCGGTAATCATATAAATCGTGAGCGGGCTGGAGTACTAAATCATCAAAAGTGGTGCGCTCAATAGTAGTTGTATCAAATTTTACTGGAGTTACACAACCCAGTATTCCTACTAATGGTAATAGCAATAATATTTTTTCATAGCTTAAAATTTTATTCATCAGGAAAAAATAATGTCCAGAATTACAATAATCAAGTTATCGGAAATTGATTACCGCTCCACCACTTCTAATGTCAATGAAGGCTTTTTATTGATTCGAACAATCAACTGATTATCAGTTACTTGAATTTCTTTTCCGTAATTATTTCGATTCAGAATATACAAACGATTCTTGGTTTTATATATCTTTTTTACCAACAACTCTTCGTCATTAGGTTTACGTTGATACACGTGGATTTCGTCTTTCGCAGGATTCAAAATGATGCGATAATCTTTGACCAATACCCCATTATCTAACTGGACGAAATCCTTTTGGGGACGACGAAGTGGACACCGATTACACCCTTAGCGGTGAAACTACGGCAGGTGCTCGTACCGTGACGATTCCAGATGGGATGGCCTCGGTGGGTATCCTTCTAAGCTCGGACAGTTTTCTAATCAAAATGAATAGCACTATGCTTCAAACCGTGACATCGAATTCATTCTTACCAAGATTCTAATTTATATCTTTGGAATAAATTCAAAAATATGTTTAGCAAACTGTGGAATAAAATAAGTGGTCATCGGCAAAAAGAACCAAAGCAAAGTTATCGCTCAGCAGCTAAAGAACTAGGTATAGCGAAGAGTACGATTCATGACCATGACCAGCGCATCAGTCAACGCATGGAATATCCGGAATCTGCTTTTTGGAGTACAGAGGCAGGTCAAGCTTTTCTAAAGCGATTAATAGTAGCTACGATATATACATTTGGAATCAAGGGAGGTATTGGAGCAGGTCGGATTGAGGAGTTTATGCAGCAAATTCGCATAACGACTCATGCAGGTGTTTCAGAAAGTTCGATATACCGAATGATGAAAGAGATAGAGTTAGAAATCATCCGTTATAAAGAACTACAAGAACAGAGTTTGCAGGAAGAATTAGAGCAGCAAAAAGAATATTTGGAAGTAGTATTGGGAGCAGATGAAACCTGGTTAGATCAAATGCTATTGGTTTGTCAGGAATTGAGTAGTGGTTATTTTTTTTTGAAAAAGCCAGTAAAAAAAGAGGAATTGAACAATGGTATCCTCCCATCAAATTAAGCTTGAGCAAATTTAAAATGAAAGTTCGTCACTTGGTCAGTGATCGAGCTAAAGCCTTGATACAATTAGGAGAGAAAGAATATTTAGACGTAT
>JBGCES010000308.1:0-3603 GCA_045106545.1 Saprospiraceae bacterium | reverse complement strand
CTAAAAAGGCTAAGCACTTCTCGGCGGGCGGCAGGTATTGTACTGTTTGAGCGGAGCGAGTTTACAATACTAGAATTTTTGGTTACTTTTTTTTCAATGAAAAAAGTCACAATGCCCTACCAATGAATAAATGTGATAGTTTTTCAACTAGAAGTTTCTCACAAGAAACTTCTGACAAGTTACTTCTCCAATGCTAAAATAGCATTTACATTTGCCCGTCGAGCTACATCCATAGCTGTCACTACATGCTCAACGTGTACGCCTTTAGTTGGGCTAATACTGACATTCAGCTTTTCTCTACCATTCGCACGTGCTAAACTTTTTAATTTCTTTTCTAATTGATTTTCGCTGACGCGTGAACCATTCAAATAGAAGTTGCCATTTTTGCGAATACTTAAATCGTCTAATTTAGTATTCGAAGTAACGGTTGAATTTGAACTTCCAGGTAGCTTCATATTGAGCGCATTGGGCGCAACAACGGTAGAAGTTAACATGAAAAATATGAGTAGCAAAAAGATAATATCTGTCAAAGACGACATACTAAATTCTGCACTGACTTTTTGTCTCTTTTTTAAACCCATGATAGAATGTGGTTTGAAAATGGTTTGAATTGGTTCGAAAGTAGTTTAATTTAAGACTTCGGTTCTGTAGCTATAATTGCTTTTAATTTCAGCTTACTCGCTACTTCCATTATTTCAACTACTTTGTCAAAAGCAACACCCGTTTCTGCAACAATGGTCACGGTGATGTTTCTCCGATCTTCTTCTTTTGCAATTTCGGTACGGAGACCGCGATTCAATGCGCGGATGGAAATGTCTTTATTATTTAAAGTCATTTTACCATCTTTTTCCAATTGTACCACAACGCTAGTTGCTGCAACCGTTTTAGAATCTGACTTCGGTAAATCAAAAGGTTGAATTTTTACCAAAGTAGAAGTCAACATAAAGAAAATCAGTAAGAGAAAAATAATGTCCGTGAGTGACGACATACTAAATTCTGCACTGACTTTTGCTCTTTTCTTTAGACCCATGAAAATATCGTTAAATGGTAATAGATATTATTTGAAATAGTTAACAATATCCAACGTTGATATTTTTAACTAAGATGCAACTTTTAGGAGCTTACATAAATATTTATACAACGTGTATAGTGGCTCAAATCGTATTTCAGCGTTGCAGATGGCTAAGGTAAAAAAATAGCAGGAAAAGAAAAATAGTCAGAATAAATAATTATAGCAGCAGAAGTGGTTTAAATAATTGATTATCAATAGATTAGGCGGGATGATTTGTGAAGTGTAATTTGAATAAATATTCACAAAAGATGACTAAAAGTAGTCGATTATCTAATTTGTTAAAATAAACAAAAAAACATCGTCCTTACTCAGGACGATGCTAAAAAGTATATTACTCAAAAACAATAAAGTCAAATATTCATCTATCAGCGATAGATTTTATGCGGCTTTAACAACCTGACAGCACTTGATCATTTCGTTATAATTAGGGCGATCAGAAGCCTCTTTATGTACAAAGCTGTTGCGTATTTCACCTTTATCAATTAGAAAAACACCGGGCATCTGAAAGCCGTCTCCTAATGCAACCGAACCAATCCCATGTCCATCCACAATGCCTGCATTAAAACCACGTAGCCAGCTTTTTAAACCAAATAATTGGGTGAAATTTCCCTTAACCAAACCGAAAGATTGATAGAAATTACAAATTGGATCGCTCACATGGATGGGGTGATAAAGTTCGTAACGATGAAAATAACGCTCGGCAGTTTCATCTTCAGTCATGTGTACGAAAACGATTTTAGTACCTGCTTTTTCAATGCTTTCACGTTGACGCGAAATGTCTGCTAATGCTTCTCGACAAAAAGTACAACCGAAATGTCGAAGAAAGATGAGCAAAACAGGTTGGCGTTGGGACACCTTATAAATACTTTCCCCTTGATTAGTAATCATGGTTTCAAGTAACTGTTTATCAATAGAGTGGCTGTAAAGCATGCTGATTGGTTTGTTTGACTGATAGATATTGTCGTAACAAAGGTAGTTGCTTTTTGTTTAAGAATTCATACTCTTAACTGTTAAAATGCTTATTTTGATTGCCTTATTGCATAAATAAGCAGGCATAATTTCATACTATCACGCCGAAATAATTAATTCAACGATTTAGAAATGAGGATTTTTTGTACTGTTGGAAAATATAGAAAAAATCGTCAATTCTAAATTAGGCTTGTACAAAGTTTTGTAAAAGTCACAGTTTTTGACGCATATAAACGCAGATTATTATGATTCAAGTAGGTCTTATGTCGCTCACGACCCGCTTGAATCATAAAAATCATAGAGAATCAGCGTCAAATAAAAACTTTGTACAGTCCTAATTCTAAATCATAAGTGTTGAATTAACTATTTCGGCAATATACTGGGAGTAGCTGAATAGATATTATTTTGGAACAACTAAAATCACTTACGTTGCCGTTAGATTTCCTTGATTGAAGGTGAGTAGATTGCTCAATTTGATAACTTAATTCTGTACCAAGGGCTATTTTGAGTGTTACGCTTTAGGAGGCAGATCAGCCTGATTGCTTTCCAAACCGGAACGGATATCATCAATCACGGCGATTGTTGCGTCGTAGCCGACTTGATAAAGTTCTTCGTATTTGGTAAAATTATAAGTGGTGAAGTGACAGATTTTCATCGGCTCAATTAAGACATCACATAGTAGTGCCTGATTAGCGGTATTGGCAACGATAGAAAGGTCGAAAACTCTAGTTGCAATATCAATGACGTTGGTGATTTTATCGGAAGAAGTTTTGGCGAAAGGCATAACATTCACTCCAATTACTTTATCGCAGATGGCGTATAAAGGTTCGGCGGGTAAGTTCATGAGTAATCCTCCATCAACGTATAAATAATCATTGATTTCGATGGGTTTGAATACAATAGGAATGGAAGAAGAAGCGGCGACTACGTCAAAAAGAGGACCAGTATGTACTATTTCTACTTCACCCATTTGCAAATTAGTAATTGCAATGTAGCAAGGAATCTTTAGGTGTTCAAAGGAATCTTCTTCGAGTAGTTCTGCTAATTTATCTTTTAGATAATTCAAACTGGTGAAGCCAATTTTGGGAATCCCAAAACTATACATCTTGAATAGACTCGTATTATCCGCAGCAAATTCTAATATCTCCTTTGGTTCTTTTCCTGCTGCATAAAGTGCTGCAACAATACTTCCTGCACTTGTTCCAGAAATAGCTTCTACTTCAATATTGTGTTCTTTTAATGCTTGTAGAACACCAATATGAGCAATACCACGCGCGCCTCCTCCCGATAGTGCAATTCCGATTTTATGTGAATTTTTCATAGTAGTTTTCTAGATATTAAGAAGACTTGTTCGGAAACAACACGAAACTTATTTTCGAACAAGTCTAGTAAGTAGGCTGACAGACTTAAGACGTTAGACGTTGGACATTAGATAATTGACAGACCATTCTTTATCTAACCTCTAAAGTCTATTTTCTAACATCTATCTATTTAATAAAGGTTAAAAAATAACTTCCCCTTTTGAATTTTTCAATTCATAAATTTCTGAATAAAAACCATTC
>JBGCES010000307.1:0-10434 GCA_045106545.1 Saprospiraceae bacterium | reverse complement strand
TTACAAATGAGATTCACCTCACCTAAAAGTAAATATTGCTTTTATTCAAATCAACAAACAGCACTTAAATCATTGTAAATCAGCAGATTACAACAACCAAAAAGGTAAAAAAAAAAGATTAAACCGATAAAATAAGAAAAGGCTACGCCTGTTGCGGCGGATGGAAAATGGAATGATTAATAGTAGAAACGACAGGATCGGAATATTGCGAGCGCAATTCCGGTGTTGTAGAAATGATAGATTTAGGCAAATAAACTAACTCATTAGTCATCAAATCAACCCGTTGTTCTTCCACTTCGAGTAATTGATTACTATCAGGCGTGTCTTCGTTGGCTTCTACCAATTGTTGAGTTAAATAACAACGAGCGAAACAAGTCAACTCAGGTTTGTTGATATTAACACATTCCGTTTCAGTAAGTGCAGATTGATTGTATTTCCAATAGAGATAAATAGCCGCATCACGTAGTGCGATTGCACTAACAAGAAAGAGTAAAAATATAGTTGCGGCTTGTTTCATTTGATGCAAATCTAGTACGCAATGAATTACAATTCGTCATCAAATTGTCATACCAATAATTATTCTTTCAGAAGACAAGCTTCCAAGCTAGTTAAAAAACAATTTGAAATTATAATTGATTTGATTCTCTTTTTAAAAGCAAAATTATATTTTTACCACACCACTAAATAACCGATTGAAAATTGGAAAAATTAACTTAACGAAAAACAGCTACTTCAGACACATACACCTTTCCTAAAACGTTGGTTGTCCTTACTAACTCTTATGTGTCTCGCCTAGCTAAAAAGAAACACCCTATGTTTGAATACTTTTTAGGTAATAGTCCAAAGTGGTTTAAAACCACCATGATTGGTTTTTTCATCTTTAACATCGTCTCCTACTTTTTGCTAGGTCCAATGATTACTGCATGGATTTTTATTGGTGAATTTATTTTCACCCTCGCAATGGCGCTAAAATGTTATCCACTACAATCGGGCGGATTACTAGCAATCCAAGCCCTTTTCTTAGGATTGACCACACCTAAACATGCTTACAACGAAGTTTCAGCGAACTTAGAAGTTATCTTACTTTTAGTATTTATGGTAGCAGGAATTTATTTTATGAAGCCGCTGCTGATGTATATCTTCAGTAAGGTTTTTACTAAAATTCGCTCCAAGATGGTGCTCTCGCTGCTATTTGTTTTCCTATCAGCTGTGTTATCGGCTTTTTTGGATGCCTTGACGGTAACAGCAGTATTAATCAGTGTAACGGTTGGTTTTTATGGTGTTTACCACAAAATTCATTCGAGTAGCGCAGATTATGATGATAGTGGTACATTGGATCGCAAGGAGTTGAGTGGAGAAACGCTAGAGAAATTCCGTTCGTTCTTGCGGAGTTTAGTCATGCATGGTGTGGTAGGTACTGCCTTAGGTGGAGTTTGTACATTGGTTGGTGAACCACAAAACTTACTCATCGGCGAAAGAATGGGTTGGGATTTTATTGAGTTTTTCAAACAAATGGCTCCGATTACTATACCTGTTTTGGTTTGTGGTTTAATCACTACTGTTGTATTAGAAGCAACTGGAATCTTAGGCTATGGTGAAAAACTTCCTGAAGTCGCTCGCCGAATTATTGAAGGTTATACGGAAGAGGCTGATGCTAAGCGTAGCAAAAAAGAAAAGTATGGGCTAATTGTTCAAGCCGTTTCAGCAGTTTTATTAATTATCGGATTGGCATTACACCTTGCGCCTGTAGGTTTAATTGGACTGGGATTAATCATTGTCCAGACTGCCTTTATGGGAATCATTGACGAACATGCTCTAGGTCATGCTTTTGAAGAAGCATTGCCGTTTACTGGACTTTTAGTCGTATTCTTTGTGATCGTAGCGATGATTCACGATCAGCACTTATTCAAGCCCATTATTGATCATGCACTAGAGATGGATCCGAGTCAGCAACCCATGATATTTTATCTAGCAAACGGCATCCTATCGATGATTAGCGATAATGTTTTTGTTGCAACTGTTTACATTGGTGAGGTCAAAGCGGCATTTGATGCGAACGTGATTGACCGTGAGCAGTTTGAAAAATTAGCTATTGCGATTAATACCGGAACAAATTTACCAAGTGTAGCTACGCCAAATGGTCAAGCAGCATTCCTTTTCTTATTAACTTCTGCACTCGCTCCGCTAATTAATTTATCCTACTTTAAAATGGTAAAAATGGCATTTCCATATACCATTGTTTTAGGTGGTGTAGGATTAATATGCGTGATGTATTTCTTATCTTAGTTTGATACGGAATCAAATTAATCGGGAAAGGCGAAGGAGTAAATTCTTCGCCTTTTTTATTGATTAAAACACTTTTTCTATTTCATAAATCGACTGTACTTTTCCTGCGAAAACACAGTAAAAATCGGGCGCACTCGCTAATTTCCGAATCTCCGTTGGGCGACCATCATCAATAGAATTCGCTCGTAATTTTGACTTTATGGTAAACAAAGATTGATAAAAATCAAACTGCACTGCCTCCGTAAAATACTGCTGCAATTGGCTACGCATTTTATTAAAATTAGAAGATGGGCGCAAGTGACAATGATTACAATGTGCAAGTAGATTTGGGCTACAGCTTTGATGCGCTTTTTGACAATTAAAAGTTGGCAACTCCTGTTTACTGACTTCGTGGTGCGTGTAGGCAACCGAAGAAAGCGAATGTAAACCAGTCAAACCATAAGGCATCAATGAACCAAATTGTCCGTCCATAATTGTTAATCCTTGATTAGCAAACTGAGGAACAGAAAGCAGCACCATCTCCGCTATTTCGTATTGTAAGTCAATGGTCGGAACATCAAATAACTTATGAATAGCATTACTTGCTGCATAAGTCGCATTGACCACTAGCGGCGTTTTACATTGAACTACTTTTTTATTTTTATCTAAAAAATCGATTTCCCAATTTTCGCCATTCTTTTCTACCTGTTTAATTTCAGTATTGGTAAATAGTTGTATATCAGCGTTTTGGCTGATTTTTTCGGAATAATGATTTCCCAATAGAACGGGATCAAAAGAGTATTCCGTTGTTTTATATAGGTTAGCAATACGCTGAGCGTGAAAAGGATTTTCTACGACAACTTCCTCCAGTGGTGCTCCGATATAATCACAAAAGCGACGAAATTGGAGTCCATCAGTTAATGACCCAAAACGATCAATGGCGTAGAATTGATCAAAAGAAGCATGAATAAAATCACGATGATCTCGGATGAAACGACTTTGGTGTTCGTGCGACAATTGAGCGGTAGCAACCGATCGAGGATAATGATACCCACCGTGTAGGCGCGCTTGATTAACGAGCGAAGCACGACTCAATAAACGAGGTTCTTTTTCTAGTAAAATTCCACTTTGACCTTGCTGAGTGAGATATAATGCCGTGTAAACACCAAAAATTCCACCGCCTATAATGATAAAATCAACTGTCACTTATAATTGTGTTTAGCGTACAACAATTTCCAAAACCATTCCAATTTTCCATCTAAAATTTTGTAATCCACTTGACTTTTCCAATATTATTTTGTATATTGAAGTAATTATTACCGAAAAAATACTAATCAAAAAAAATTACAAACATTATTCCTACACTAAGACCATCCACCCAAATAAACTATTCTTTAAAAATTTTCTTAACGGCACACACGATTCCATACAATCGAAAGTCATCAAAACTCGGAGGTCACATTATGAGAAATTATACTACAATCAGCTTATTTAGCCTATTTATCTTATCTGCCATATTGCTTCCCGCCCAAAGCGCAGAAAAGACGCTTGTCAAATCTTTTAATTTAGATGGCAATCAACTCGTCGAACTATTCCTCGCAGGCGATGTAGAAGTGCAAGAATGGAACAATCCGATATTAAGGATTCAAATGAGTTTAAGTCTTCCTAATGGAAATAATGCGATGTTAAAATCACTAATCCAAGGTGGTCGCTATAACCTTAAAGGAGAATCCACTGCGGAAGAATATGAAATCAAATCACCTAATTTACAGAAAAAAATCACCGTAGGAGGACAGGAACTACACGAAAAAGTATCCTATTTGGTGTATGCTCCAACTAACGTTATCATAAAATTAGCAGATTCTACTACTGCAAATGCTTTGAATTCTAAAGAAAGTTTCTAAATTTGTCCTACATTCAACTCGCTTGCTTACGACCTATTATTTAATGAATCCATTTTTACATTAAATAATAGGTCGTTCTTCTACTTAACTCCACTCTATATTTTTATTTCTTCATACTTACTGCTCTTCCATCTTTACATTCCTTTAGCAACATTTCACAAACTTATTTCGTTATAGGGCTGTGTTATTTTGTATTTTTTTATCAAAAATTGTTTGAAACAAGAAAACGTATTACTCCGTTTTCTTTATCTAATTTGGATCATTCGGCTATAAATGACACAAAAACGTATCCTCTATGTTAAGGAATTATTGCTTATTATTCTTGTTCTTTTTTACATTAAACATTGCACAAGCTCAATTTGAAAGAATCTTGCACCAGACTTTTCTTTTAGAAGAAGTAGATTTGGTCTCTTTAAATATTGCAGGTGATGTAGCGGTAGAAAAATGGGCAGGCAACACTATTTTGACAGAAACTCGCGTGAAGATCTTTGATAGTTCACGGGGGATCATTAACTATTTTATCAAAGCAGGTCGCTATGATATTGTAGAAGAAGAATTCGGTTCTGAAGGTATCCTTCTGGCATCGAAAGATAATATCCGCCGTCCGATTAAAACCCAAACGGGAGAATGTCGGGAGGAAATAGTTGTACGAATTTTTATTCCAGAAGACTTTGATGATGATGGAAGCGGTCGTCTAAGACGTCAAGAAGAGGAAGAACAAGAACGGAAAATAAAACCACCGGTTTCTGTTAAAGTAGAAAAAGATTCTTCGTATCTAACCCCGACTCAGGTAGATTCTACCTTTATCAATACCTCCACTACCAATAATGATTCTGGTAAAGGAGAATAAATGGCAAGAATGCTTAAAATCCCTTATTGTTTTAAAAAGCAATAAGGGATTTTTTTATTAATTATTTTGACGAGGTTCCACCTTTTGTAACTTAGTATAAAACTCTTTCTCCGTCAAATTCGACCAATTAGCTACATTTTTGCGAAAACGATGATAAGATTCGTACACTCTTTTCGAAGTAGGATCGGTCGCCGTAATTTCTGCGATAAACTCATCGGTATAGGTTCGTAAAGTATCTAAAATTTCTTCACTAAACTTACGCACTTCTACTCCTTCTTCGTCAATTAGCTTACGTAATGAATCTCCATTCAACGCTTCTTGTTCCGCTAACATCCAATTATTGCAACGCAAAGCAGCGGTTTCCATGATCACTTGTAAATGACGTGGCAAGGCAGCAAATTTTTCTTTATTGAAAATAACTTCCAATACCGTACCTGGCTCGTGCCAACCGGGTGTGTAGTAATATTTAGCAATTTCGTGGAAGCCCATTTTGTAATCATGATAAGGCCCTATCCATTCTGTCGCATCAATAATCCCGCGTTCTAGTCCTGTATATAATTCACTACCAGCCAACAAAACAGGCGTTCCGCCTGCTCGTTCGAGTACTTTCCCACCGAGACCAGGCATCCGCATTTTTAAGCCTTCAAAATCTTCAATAGTGTTAATTTCTTTATTGAACCATCCGCCCATTTGTACGCCAGTATTACCACAAGGCATGGGATGTAGATTGTAAGGTTCATAAATCTCTTGCCACAGTTCTAAACCACCACCACTCAACATCCAAGCATTCATCTGCTGAGCATTCATTCCAAATGGAACAGAAGCAAAAAACTGCGCTGCTGGAATCTTTCCCGCCCAGTAATAACCCGCTCCGTGACCGATTTCTGCTGCTCCACTACCGACTGCATCAAACACTTCCAAAGGGGGCACTAATTCACCACCACCGTAAACGGTAATTTCCATTTGCCCCTGCGACATCTCTTTTACTAAATTGGCAAACTTCGTACATCCTTCGCCTAGAATAGGAAAATTCGGTGGCCAAGTAGTCACCATTTTCCAATTATACTTCTTTTCTGTTGTCTTAAAAGTAGTTGTCTCTTGCGCATGGTTTTTACCGCCAAACATGCGAATAGCAAAGGGTAGAGAAATCGTCCCCAAAGCGAGTCCTTTGAAGAAGTCTTTACGAGTTAGCATAAGAAAAGAGTTATGTAAATATTACAAAAAAAATCATCCGATTAATGAAAAAAAATCAACTTTCCTTCCTACTGCGCTTTGCGCTCTAGTTCATTAACGACATCTTCCGTATCGCGTAGGAGTTCGTCCAGTTCGCGCTTCATTTCACGCTTTTCACTATTAGTCAGATCGTACACTTCTTCCCCTTTCTCGTTAAATTCGGTGGGTGTTTCATCCATTTTCTTCCGATATTCCGTCTCTAATTCCTGCCGCTTATCTTCCAATTTTGCCAGACGATCCAAAAGGTCACTATCTTCTAAATCACGTGCTTTTTGGCGTAAATTTCCAAAAGCATTTTCGATTTTATCTAAAGCATCATCGTATTTGCCTTCATCGAATTTATCCTTTTCGGATCTTATTAGATCACGTACCGCGACCCCCACTTCTTTGACTTCATTAAAAACCCGTCGTGAACTTTCTTTTTCAGTTTCTGTACCAAAATAGAAGTTATACACCAAAATGCCTACGACGAGGACAAGACCTAATTTAATTAAACTACGTATCATGATTTTAAAATTGTTTTATTGAAATAATTATAGTGCAACAAATGTAATTAAGGTTTACTATTTTCGATATACAAATTCTGAATAAATCTCTTTTCCTCCAGAGTTGGAATGGGATTTTTATTCAAAACATCCAAATAAGCTTCGGCTTCCGTGCAGACTTCATTCATGGTCACACAACGATGTACCAAAATCTGCGTCATCAGCCGATTTGCCTTCGCCGATTTTGGTAAAATCTCCAATGCACGGTGTATTTCAGTTTGTGCTTCATACAAATGTCCTTTTAGGAAATGTGCCTCTCCATATTGCAAAGCGATTTGGAAAGCATTCTCGTGTTCAGCAGATTCGAAACTTGGATGAAAAGTTGTAATTTCTAGCGATTTTGGGGTAACCGATAATGCTCCAGACACATCAGGTATTTCTTTAGCAACCGCTAAACATAAAGTTAATAGCACTGCGAATATAACATATATCAACAAATGTGAAATTTTCTCTAGAGAAGATTTTCCATAACGTTTATCAAAATGAACAACAGGTTGCTTTTCGAATTGAAATTCTTTTTTTTCATAAACCACTCCCCCACCTAATCGCTGTCGATGACTTAATTGAGCTTTGCGCTGAGCAAATCCTTTACGGTGTTTAAACTCTGTCCCTGAATGTCCTGATATTTTACCACTTCCATGAACCATTTTCTTTGATTTTTTAGTAATGTTCTCCAAATACTCGTAAATTTACCGCATGAAAAACCTGCTCTACCTCATTTTCTTAACGTTATTTCTTTCCGCTTGTAATCGAAAAACTGCTACCGTCATTACACCTCCTACCGTAGATGTTCCAACTACCCCAACCGAAATTGAGCCAACTACGCCTTCCGATGTTGCTCCAATCGAAACACTACCACAGGCAATTCTTAGTATAAAAAAGACACCTTGTTACGGAAAATGTCCCGTTTTTGAAGCGCGCTTTATGTCCGATGGACGCGTAACTTGGTTCGGTAAAAAACACACCGAACGTATCGGTCATTACGAAGCATTCGTAGATAAAGAAATGCTCCAACGTTTAAAGCAACAGATTCAAAATAGCCAATATTTCACTTTACAGCCAACTTATCCGACTAACAAGGACAAAATGATTACGGATCTGCCGCAAACCATTACGAAAGTGCAACTGGATAGGCAAGTATTAGAGGTTACCAATAACTACGACGCACCTACCGCACTCAATGATTTGGAACGTTTTGTGCTAAATGAATTAAATAAACTAGTCTGGCGAAAAATTGAATGATACAAGTTTTGAAAATCGCCCATTTTCGCCTATCTTACTCGCTCTTTCAGCTCCGATTTTTTTCTTACTGATGCTCCGCTTCCATGGTTTTCTAACCAAATTTGCACAAACACTTCCCACACATAACACTGGTTAAAAAATTCTAATTCTCGATATCAGTTGGCTAAAACGATTGACTTACCGTCAACCGTTCACTGTCAGCCGTCAACCAACTATATATGTTCAATTCCAAACTAACTATTGCAACCTTTTTCCTTGCATTTCTATTTATCGTTGCTTGTAAAAAAAGCGACCCTACCGCTGAAAAAATTCCTGACAGTGTAAATGCGTATGTCTATGCCTATACTTCAGGAACGATTGCCAAAACAGCTGATATTAAAGTTCATTTTACGCGTGATGTGGTCTCGCAGGAACAAATTGGAGAAATTGCCGAACGAGTAATTAGCTTTTCCCCAGGTATTCTTGGAGAAGCAAGCTGGGAAGATCGGCGCACCTTAAAATTCACGCCAAATGAACAGCTCAACTCTGGTGAAATGTACGTCGCAACGGTCATTCTAAATCGAATTATTACGGACGTACCCCGCGATGCACAAAGTTTTCAATTTAGCTTCCGCACGAGAGAACAATCGGCTCGTTTGGCGATTAATGGCATTCTTCCAGCTAGTAATTCTGACTTAACCAAGCAAGAAATTACGGGTAAGATCGTTACTGCCGATGCTGCTGAAGAAGAACAAATAGAAGCTGGTTTCACCGCTAAGCAAAATGGGCAGACGTTGACCACCGAATGGCAACATGTTGCCAGTAAAAATGAACACCGCTTTACCATAAAGAATGTTATTAGAAACAATTCGCCAAGTGAAGTAGCAATTGCTTGGAATGGAAAGGCACTTGATATTGATAAAAATCTCGACCGAGTCGTCGAAGTCCCTGCCTTGGGCGATTTTAAAATTCTGGATATTGATACTAAAACGGGCGATGAACAACGAATCACCCTAACTTTCTCCGATCCACTCCAAAAGGATCAAGATTTGAAAGGTTTAATCAAATTGAGCGGTTTCAATGGTCGTTTGCGCTTTACGATTGATGGCAATCAGGTCATCATTTACCCTAATCGTCAATTAACGAATACGCAGAAAGTATTTGCTTACACGGGCATTAAGAACGTAATGGGCAATAAAATGGCTAATAACAGTGAGTGGAATGCTGTTTTTACTTCGACCAAGCCGAAGGTGAAATTGGTTGGTAATGGCGTGATTCTACCTGATTCCGAAGGACTTATTTTCCCTTTTGAGGCAGTGAGTTTAAATGCCGTAGAAGTTGAAATTTTTAAAATTTTTAATAATAATATTCTCCAATTCCTTCAAACCAATGACCTCGACGGACAATATGATTTGCAACGCGTAGGTCGGATTATTTTGCAGCAAAAAGTGGATTTAGCCACTTTAGATGCTGACGCTAATTTTAATAAAATGACGCGTTACGCGCTGGATTTGAGTCGATTAATGGAAACCGATCCTAATGCGATTTATCAAGTACGAATCGGCTTTCGCCCAGAATATGCAGAGTATCCATGTGATGGAGATGATGATGAAACCATCACCGAGCTGACCGATAGTTTTGATGAAGAAGGAGATATTGTTTCTATCATGGATAGTTATTACGGCATCAATGGTCATTATGAGGGTTATGAATACGAACACCGCGACAATCCTTGCTTTCCTGCATTTTTTAATAATCGCCGCTTTGTGCAACGCAATGTAATCGCTTCTAATTTGGGCATTATTGCAAAACAAGGGAAAAACAAAGAAATGTTCGTAGCCGTGAGCGATTTACGCACGACGGATATCATGGGTGGCGCGGTTATCGAGTTTTATGATTATCAACAGCAACTGATCAAGTCAGTCAATACCGATTCTGATGGAACGGTAAAAACGCTGCTGGATCGCGATCCTTTCGTCGTCGTTGCTAAAAGAGGAACGGATAGTGGCTACCTGAAAGTGACCGATGGTAATTCGCTGGCACTCAGTCGGTTCGACGTAGCGGGAGCGAGTCCACAAAAAGGATTAAAAGGATTTGTTTACGGCGAACGCGGCGTTTGGCGACCAGGTGATTCGATTTATCTGAACTTTATTTTAGATGATGTAAGCAGTCGCTTGCCGCAAAATCATCCAATTACTTTTGAATTTTATGACCCGCGTGGTCAGATTCAAGAAAAACGCGTAACGAGTGAGCAAGTAGAAAATATTTATCCAATTGCCGTTGCCACTTCCGCTGATGCCCCAACGGGTAATTGGCGCGCCAATATAAAAGTGGGTAAAGAAAAAAAAAAAAAAACCATTAAGGTAGAAACCGTTAAACCTAATCGCTTAAAAATCAATCTTGATTTTGGGCAAGA
>JBGCES010000306.1:0-1344 GCA_045106545.1 Saprospiraceae bacterium | reverse complement strand
TGAAGCAGCAAAAGCCGATGGAGCGAGTTTGACCAAAGGAAAAATTCTGATGGCAACCGTGAAGGGCGATGTACACGACATTGGCAAAAATATCGTTGGAGTCGTTTTAGGTTGTAATAATTACGAAATTATCGACATCGGTGTGATGGTGCCCGTCGCGACCATTATTAAAGAAGCGAAAAAGCACAACGTGGACATCATCGGACTGAGCGGTTTGATTACGCCGTCTTTGGACGAAATGGTAACGGTAGCAAAAGAAATGGAGCGCGCAAATATGAAAATTCCGTTGTTGATTGGTGGCGCGACTACTTCCAAAACGCATACTGCCGTTAAAGTAGAACAGCACTATTCGGGTCCTGTGGTGCACGTATTGGATGCATCGCGTTCGGTGGCAGTGGCGAGTTCGTTATTGAGTAAAGAAGGTGATACGGCGAGCAATTTTATTTTGGATGTAAAAGCCGATTATGAACGTGTGCGGAAGCTGCGTGGGAATCGCCGTTCTAATAAAAAATACCTATTGCTGAAAAAGGCGCGGGCAAATAAAATTCCTGTCAACTGGGATAACTATACGCCTGCAACGCCCAATTTCATTGGTACAAAAACCTATACGGATTACTCACTCGAAGAGATCAGCGACTTCATTGATTGGACGCCATTCTTTACGAGTTGGCAATTACGCGGCAAGTACCCTGCGATCTTCGAAGACGAAGTTGTCGGCGTAGAAGCGAAGAAATTATTCAACGAAGGACAGTCCTACTCCGTCGCATTATTGACGAAAAGTGGCTAACTGCCAAAGCGGTAATCGGTATCTTTCCAGCCAACGGAATTGACAGCGATAGCACCGAACTATACGGCGATGCTGAACGCACCAAAGTATTGGAAACGCTCCACCACTTGCGTCAACAACGTCAAAAAGCACCTGGTCAGGCAAATTACTCCCTCGCTGATTTTGTCGCGCCTAAAGAAAGTGGCATCCAAGACTACATGGGCGCATTTGCCGTCACGACGGGCGTTGGTATCGAAGAACACGTCAAGCGATTTGAAGCGGAGCATGACGATTATAACGCCATCATGGTCAAAGCCCTCGCCGACCGTTTGGCGGAAGCCTTCACCGAATTGATGCACCAAAAAGTGCGCAAAGAACTCTGGGGCTACGCCGCCGATGAAGCATTAGATAACAATGCGCTGATTGCCGAAAAGTATCGCGGCATTCGCCCAGCACCTGGTTATCCTGCTTGTCCCGAACATACCGAAAAGCGTACGTTGTGGGAATTACTAGACGTTGAAAATCAGACGGGTATCACCTTAACGGAAAGCTGCGCGATGTATCCTGCGGCTTCGGTC
>JBGCES010000305.1:0-2096 GCA_045106545.1 Saprospiraceae bacterium | reverse complement strand
AGTTCTTCAATGTAAAATGTAAAAGACTAAATGTAAAATTCAAAAGTACACTATATACGTACAAAAGCGGTTCGAATCATGACGTGTACCTTTTACATTTTTCGGTTTTACATTTTAAATTTTACATTAAAATTAGCACTTGACAGCTCTGCGATAGACGGTCAAACCATTCTGGTTAAAAATATCACTACGCTATCTGACAGTCACAGACGATCTGACAGCGTAGTGGTCTGTTCTCTGTCTTCTTATTTATAAATCTCCACTACGCGCTCGCCGTTTGGCTTGGCGTAGCCGCGATACATACCCGCTGTGTTAAACGGCATGGCGACATTCCCTTTATTATCTACGGCAATCACACCACCCGTTCCACCTGCGGTTTTTAATTTTGTATTAACGACGTAGTCTGCTGCTTGTTGCAATCCAAAATCTTTGTATTCCATCATCGCTGAAATGTCATAAGCGACTTGGTAACGAATAAAATACTCCCCGTGACCAGTACAACTGACGGCGCAAGTTTCATTATTGGCGTACGTTCCTGCGCCGATAATCGGAGAATCACCAATGCGATTATAACGTTTGTTGGTCATCCCACCAGTAGAAGTTCCTGCGATCAAATTGCCTGCTTTATCTAAGACAACACAACCGACCGTACCAAATTTTTCATCAAATGGAGTCAATTTCACACCCGTTTGCTTATTTTCTTTTGCGATTACACGTTGTAGGCTCTCCCAACGATCTTGCGTATAGAAATATTTATTATCAACTGTATCTAAGCCACGTTCGATCGCAAATTGCTCGGCACCTTTACCGGTCAGCATGACATGTTCGCTATTTTCCATGACTTCGCGTGCAGCGGTAATCGGATTTTTAATGATACGCACTCCGCCGATTGCACCTGCGTTGCGCGTAGCGCCATCCATAAAAGAAGCGTCTAATTCATTCACGCCTTCATTGGTAAAAACGGCTCCTTTACCCGCATTAAATAAGGGAATGTTTTCTAAATATTTGATGGTTTCCACTACGGCATCTTTACCATCACCGCCTGCTGCAAGAATCTTTTCGCCAATATCTAAAGCGCCGTTGAGCGCATCACGGTAGGCTTGCTCTTTTTCGTCAGTCATATTTTCTTTCAGAATCGTACCCGCACCACCGTGAATGACGATGGCGTAGTCGGCACGTTCCGCCTCAGCGTTTAAACCTGCTTTTGCGGTTTCTACTTGAGCGTTATTTTCATTAGTGCAGCCAATAATGAATAAATTACAAATAAATAAGAGGAAGAGTGTTGTTTTTTTCATATTGTAAAAATATTGTATTGATAACTTTTGAATTACTCAAAAAGGATAAATATATTATTTAGTTTTATTTTTGCTAAACAAAAATAGCAAATTTGCTGAACTCCCCAATATGTAAAAATTTAGATAACGTTTTCTTCGCTAGTGCCTATTTGGAAAATAATTTATGACAGAACAGAAAATAAATTTTACTATACTTTCTTTATTCACTGGATTATTCGCTTTGGGTTTAATCATTCCTTTCCAATGGATAAAAGATTGGGATAATTATCAGTTTATTCTGATGGCAGGGCTTCCTGCCTTATATTTTCTACTTTCTTTATTGAAAATTATTGACCTTCCGATTCAGGTGAGCAAAGTTGATCTGGGTTGGGGTGCATTTCTTGTCTTATGCTTTACCTCTTATTGGTGGGCAACAAATGGTTCGTTGATTTGGTATCCCTCCTTCGTTTGGTTAAGTCTAATTTGCTGGATGCTTCTATTTAAGAGTATAAGTATAAATCTGCGGGAAGAGCAATTGTTTTTTAAGTTGTTTATCATACTTTTCTTTGCATTGTTGATACCATTTGGATATACAATGATCTTGGATGGAGATATTTCTTGGTTTAGTATTTATGGTTACAGAGAGAATTTTCTTTCTGGTTTGCTCGTGTGTTTATATCCTTTTTTACTTTTTTATAAAAGTAAAAATAAAATTTATCGAGGATTACTATTCATAGGCACCTTGTTTTTTATTTGGGCATTGCTACAATCAGAAGCTAGAGGAAATATTATAGCTGCGATAGGTGTTTTTTTCTTTTTACT
>JBGCES010000304.1:0-6044 GCA_045106545.1 Saprospiraceae bacterium | reverse complement strand
CATCTTCTAACGTTACGCGACCACCTTCAATAAAACCACAGATGTCCAAAGGAACTTCAGTGCCAGGAATGTGTACTGCAGATGCACCCGCCCAAACTCTTTGGTAAAAAGGTGCGATTCCACCCGTAATGATTGGCATTTTAAATCCTAAAATACGTCCGCCACCATTAGCACGTTCCGCTACAAAAACGGTACGGTTTACTCTATCAATTGCAATATCTACTGGATTACCTAATAAACTCGCTGCGCCCTCTGCTCTACCTTGTTCGGCTGCGGTGACCATACCGTCCATGCTCGCTGTCATCCAATTCTCAACGCTTACTAATGCACCGTCATTAGGGCTACTAGCTGCTCCTACATCGGTTAAGTATAATACATCTTCTGCAGCATCGTAGTTAAGTCCGTGCGTACGGATCATATTTTCAATAGTTACGACTTGATTAGGAACTAAGTCTCCTGCCTCGCGATTGAAAATATTATTAAAAACAGCAACTTCACTAGAATTATCTACGATTGCAATCAGCTGATTGCTATTCGCTTGGATTCCCCATAGATTAATTTCTACGTCGAAAATTCTATCTAGGGTAATTGAAGTTGTAGTAATGTCGTAAATTATTAAGCGATTCTGGTTATCATTACCATCATTGGCGTCCTGAGCCACTATTAATTTATTGCCACTTACTGATATTTCTCTACCATTGCTAAAGTCAGAAGTAGAAGAAGCAACTAGGGTAGGCATAGTTGAAGCATTGCTATAAATGTCGATTACATTATCAGTACGATTAAGTTGGTATAACACATCAGAGCTGTTATCATAGAAAATACCATCTGCATCTTCTGCTGCTACATCAAAAGATGTTTGCATAAGATTGCCGTCAGCCAAAATATCAACTTTAGCCACTTTAGCTTGTGTGTTTGATGAGACAAATACATTGTTGCTCACTTGTTGTGGAGAGATTCTTCTGACAACTAAGTAATTACTACTTAATTCAAAACAGCCTGATGCCAATGGGATCTGATCGAGTGCAAAACCAGGAAAAATAAAAGTGTTATTAGTATAAGCAAGACCATAAATCCGGCAGTTGCCAATACCTGCTGGATCAAAATCGACTCCAGTACCATCAGCTACATTAAGGATGATATCGTTAGCATCTGTAATGATGTAAACATATTGATTTGGGAGTACTTCAGCATCTGTTTGAAAAGATAAAACATCCGCTTCTCCATCTACGAAAATAGTTTCCTCAAAATTACCGCTGCCGAAAGTTAATGTGCCACCATTAGTATCTTCACATTGAGCCGATAGCGTAGTTGTTGAAAAAAATGAAAGTAACAAAAGTCCTGTAAACAAGAGATAACGTAAGGAACTTTGCATGTTAGGTTGAAATTGTAACATATTGAAATAAATTTGAGATAATACTCCCATTAAATAACTGTCGAGTCAATTTTAACAAGGAAAAACTATTATCTAGTTGAAAAAAATTAAATGATATTTGTTATGGGCAAATACAAAAAAAGGTTGTTCGGAATTGTTAATTACTTATATGTACGAAAGCTACCTATTGTTCGGATCACGAGAATCTTTTTTTATTTTAAAAAAAATTATGTTGCTCACTTATCAACTAATTTTTTATACCCAAAGCAAGACTGGCACTCGTTTTTAGGTCGTAATTCTTTAGTGCAGGCTATTGTGAGTTTTATATAATCTTATTCTTAAACTCGTATTGCCAAAAAAGTGTCGGAAAGCGTTTTTTTTGCAATCCAGCTTTTAATATTTGTAAGTGGTGCTCGTGGTGCAGATCTGTCCCCGCAAAATCAATCCATTTGTTTTTTAAAAGTGTAAGCCCCAATTTTTGTACCTTTTTTCCGTAGTGACCAAGCAAAGAGAGTAAGTTGAGCTGAAATTCACAGCCTTGCGCTTTTAGTCGTTCAAATATTTCCAATTGATTTGCGTAGTACACATAGCGTTCTGGATGTGCTAAAATAGGCTGTAATTTCATTGTTTTTAATTCGAAAATAATTTGAAATGGATCGATGGGGGGAGCGAGTAAGGGAAATTCAATCAGTATTCTGTTGCCATTCATCAGTTGGAGTGGTTCTTTCGCACGCAGTAGCGATACAAAAAAATCGTCCACATAATACTCAGCTGCCGCTGCTATTTGAATATTAATCTGTTGTTCGTTGAGTGCTTGGTTGACGTTTTTTTGACCTGTTTGTATAATTTCTGACGTATTTGGGTAGTAATCTCCCATGATGTGGGGAGTAGTAATTATTTTTTTAAAGCCTAATTCTGATAGTTGTTGAATACAAAAAAGCGATTGTTCTAATGACTTTACGCCATCGTCAATACTAGGAATAAGGTGTGAGTGCAAATCAACTTGCAGATGAGAAAAATCGGAAGGGTGGTTTTTGAGAAAGTTAAACATCATCAGGTTGATAAGTCGTATAAGCTAATTCTATTGATCATGTTTACTAATTGATAGATTGTCTAGTGGTTTGAAGCGGTTAACTTAATCAACCTAATTTCCAATCAACCAATCAACCTTTTTTATCAAAACATAGAACAATTTTCTTGACCAATAATATAAGTTACCACAATATTTACGCCAGCTAACCAATCATTTGCATTTGGGTTGGCTGAAAACGAAAATCCATCGAGATAATCTGTAAAAGTGGTTCTCTGTTTTATTTCGATAGCAAATACCCAGTTGCTTTCAAAATCAAAACGTAATCCTGCCGCAATCGGAATAATAAAGTGAGTTGTATTCGGATTTTCGTCTCTTGGATCAAATTTGATTCGCCCTTCTGCGATTGGATCGGGCGTAGCTCTCAAAACACCCACCCCGATACAAGCATAGGGTGAAAAAGAGCCTCGAAAGATACCCGTTTGGGAAAACCCGCCGCGTTTTAATAGATTGAATTTAAGATTGGCAGTTGCTTCTGCAAACTGAGCTTCAAACTCAAAATCACGATCTCTAAATGCAGGAAAATTTCGGTCATTACCTTTGTATGAACCGCCAGCTATGTCAAACCGCAGTGAAAATTTTTCATTCAAATAACGCTCGTAGATAAAGATACCCGTAAATCCTCCGCCTTTCATCGCTAGCGGTGTTTCCACCAAATCACCTTGGTAAAAGGTAATCCCTAGTGCGCCACCGATTTCAGAGTTTTGAGTGAAAGCAGGTGTAGAGAATAAGAATAAAAAAATAAATGGGAGTATAAATTTGTACATTACATTAATATTGATAAAAAACTGCTCACTTTGAGTGATTCAAATAATCGGTATAGTGTTCATTATCAGTTATAAGCAAAAATCATGATAATTGTTCTTTCGATCTTGAATTATCTAAACATTCCTGTAACTGCGTTGCCAATCCAATCACATCTGGTTCATCAAATAATGTAACGTGTTTACCAGGAACGACGTGTACGTCAAGCCCGCCTTTGGCAAGTGCTGTCCATTGCGTTAAGTGGAACTTTTTGCCGCGATTTATATCCGCAAATTGTGCGCTGCGGATCAGCGTAATTTTTCCACCAAACGGATGCCAACTGTAAGCGGCATAAACGCTGTTCAAAGATTCAATCATCGCATTAAGCTGTTGCTGCGCTGCGCTCAACTTTTGTGGGCGTACTTTTTTGCTAATAATCAAATAACGCCGCCGCAATTTGCGATACAACAACGACCAGTTAAAATCTAAAATAATCCGCAAAAACCGACGGACGGGCTTACTTTTTTCGAGTGGAATCAAATGGGCAGGCGCGGAGTCGATGATGTACATAAACACCTCTTCACCCAAGGCTTCTAGTTGATTTGCCATTTCCAAACAGACCGCATTACTAAAGCAATGACCCAGCAAATGGTACGGTCCGTGAGGCTGAACTTTTCGTACTTCTGCCAAATAACTACTTGCCATTTCCTCAATGCTCGTATGAAAATTCGTCGTTCCATCAAGCCCACTCGGCTGAATGGCATAAACGGGCTGTGCGTCATCCAAATAACGAGTAAGCCCTTCATAAAAGAAAATATGCGCGCCACCCGCATGAATGCAAAACAAAGGCGCTTTACTTCCACTCGCCCGCATCGGGACGATCGTCTGCAAACTTTCCGCTCCACTTTCACCACTCACCAGTTTCGCCAAAGCTTCAATCGTTGGATTTTTAAAGAGCGTAACGGGCGATATTTTTTGCGCTAAATCCGTTTCAATTCGCGCAAATAAGCGCATGGCAGTCAGCGATTTTCCACCCAATTCAAAGAAATTATCTCTAATCCCAATGGGATTAATGCCTAATAACTCTTCCCAAATTTTGGTCAACGTTAATTCCGTTGGATTACGCGCAGCGATAAAATTAGCCACATCGGGTTTTTCCGTAATGGCTTGCTGGAGCGATGTCGTAACTGCAGCTACCATTGGCGGCAGAGCGATTTTAGCAAATAATTGCTCTACGCTAATTTCATTATTTTGAATAATAAATTTTAACGTAGCTTTGAGTTGCGTTGCTAACCAATCAATCGTTTTTGCTGATAAATGTTTCGCATTATAACGCAAATCAAATTCAAAGGCAGTCGTTGGATTTACTCGAATGGTCAACGGATAAGTAGAAGTAAATCCACCTTGAAAATCAACGACTTTCAAATCGCCAATATTCAACCCATCTTTAATAAAGTTACCAAACACAAAAAGATTGTCAAAAATAGGTGTTGTCTGCTGTATTGCTGTCCAATTATTTATTTCTTCCAGCGTATTGTGCTCGTAAGTACTCAGTGCGGTTTGTTCCAATTGTAGCTGCTGCAAAAATGTACTTAGCGGCTGCCCTTTTGCGACTTGTACGCGTGCGGGCAATACGTTCATAAACAAACCCGCTATTTCGTTTATTTTAGGAAAATCACCAAAGCGACCCGTTACAGTTGTACCAAAAGTGACTAATTCTTGTTGAAAATAGGCAGACAATAGACAAGTCCAAACACCTTTGAGCAAAGTGTTGGTCGTCACCCGCTGTGCTTTGGCGAATTGATGTAATCGTTGCGTCAACTCAGTATCAATAGTGAAATGTTGATTGACAAATTGTTTGGCGGTTGCGCTAATTTGAGTATTCTGAAATAATGGTGGTTGCTCGATTCCCTGCAAATAATTCGACCAAAACTGACTCGCTGCATCGTTCTGTTGATTATTCTGCCAATGCAAAAAAGAAGCGTAAGAAGGGAGCGACGGAACTTGTAGTGGCTGCTTATTTTTTATTTTTTGATAAAAAGTAAGCGCATCTTTTAAAATAATCCCACCTGACCAACCATCAATCAAAATATGATGACAAGTCCAAAATAGCAAATAGCGTTGTTCCGTCGTTTTAATCAACGAAAAGCGACCAACGGGCGGCGCAAATAAGTCAATTTGTTGTGCGCGATCAGCGGCGCGAAATGCTGCTAATTTAGTAGTAAATTCTGTAGCATTCAAGGCTTGCCAATCATGATATTGCCATGCTAATTTGCTGGCAGTAGCTACGCGTTGTAAGGTTTTTTCCTGATCAATATAGGTAAGAAGTACAGGATGTAGAGCAGCTGTTTTCTGCCAAGCAGTTTCCCAAAAATCATGTTCAATCTCACCTTCCAACCAAAATTCTAATTGTAAAAAACCTTGATCGTTATCTGTTTGCAAATGATGCAGCAAAAACGCTTCCTGCATGAACGAAAGCGGAAATTCGTCTTGCGGAATCTCAGGCAAATCTGCTAGCGACTGCTCCTCCGTAACTGCTGCCGTCCACTCTACGACCTTGGCTAATTCCTCAATCGTCTGCTGTTCAAACAGCTGATTTGGACGCATTTGTAAACCTGCCGTTCTCGCTTTAGCTACGATTTGAATACTTAAAATAGAGTCGCCACCGATTTCGAAAAAATTAGCCGTACGACTGATATTTGCGATTCCTAAAACCTCCTGCCAGATGTTTATCAATTGTTGCTCCATCGGATTTTGCGCTTGTCCGTCGGAGGAAGTGAGATTATCAACCTGTTGAGGCGAACGGGGTGCGTGTAGCTCTTTTTCGTTCACTTT
>JBGCES010000303.1:0-4914 GCA_045106545.1 Saprospiraceae bacterium | reverse complement strand
GCGACCTTACGGAGCAAATTTTTAAAAATCATATGCAAAAAGCAGAGAATGGATCAGCATGGTAAATTCGCGCGATTTGTCCCTATAAAGCGCAAGCGATGTTGGTAGATAAAGTCATTGCGGCGCAACATATATTTAAACCAAAGGTAAAAATTAGCTGTGGTACGATTCACTCGTTTCAAGGAGATGAGTGCGACATTATTATCAATTTATACAATCCGCCGCTCAATATTTCTAAGAGTCCGCAAATGTTTTTGAATCGCAAAAACATTCTGAATGTAGCGGTCAGTCGGGCGAAGGATTATTTGTTTTTATTGATTCCCGATGAACAAACAGAGCGCGTCGAAAATTTATACCAAATCAATCGTTTGTTGCACATCATGCGCTACTATCTCGCGGGCGTAACTAAAACGTGGCACAGCTACGATTTGGAAGAGCAGATTTTTGGACAATTGGATTATATTGAAAAAAATACGTTCGCGACGACCCATCAAAGTATTAACGTTTATACGGAACCTGAAAAGCAGTTTGAGATTCGGACAGAAGAACAGGCAGTAGATGTGCAGATCAGAACGGAAGGCGCAAAGTAAGTTGACTATTTATTCTTCCTAATCCTACAAATTAAATTATCCATAATTTGAGTACCAGATTTTACTACCTTTGTGGAAAATGGCGGTAATAATTAGAATCAAATATTACCCGATATAGAAATTATTTCTACAAAACTGCGTCTTTATGTTAAAAGCAATTGCTCGTTTTATTATGTGGATTTGGGGATGGAGTGTACCAGTAACAGAAACGCCTCCAGAAGCGCAGCGCAGCGTCATGATCGCAGCTCCGCATACCTCTAATTGGGATTTTATCTGGACGGTACTAGGATTTTACGTATTGGATATTCCAATGCGGGTAACGATAAAAAATGACTGGACGAAAATGTTCATTGTTGGCTGGATAATCAAAAAAGTAGGTGGTGTAGGAGTAGATCGTTCGCCTCGTCAACCTGGCGAAGAGCGATTAAGTTTAACCGATGCAATGGCAGATTTATTTAAAAAACATGATCGCTTAGCAATGATCGTCACGCCAGAGGGAACGCGCAGCTTACGGACTGAATGGAAAAAAGGTTTTTACTTCACTGCTTTGAAAGCGGGTGTGCCGATTACTTGTGGTTATTTAGATTATAAAAATAAATTAGCGGGTGTCGGCCCAGTTGTAGTGCATCCAACGGGCGATATGGAAAAAGATTTAGTCCCGATTATGGAATTTTATAAAGACATCGCGCCCAGATACCCTAAACTCTTTTCAGTTGATCAAAAATACCTTCCAAGTCCACAGTAGCATTGTGTTATAAAGTTAGCTATCTCATTATTTGTATTGCTACCATCATTTTACTTGTATATACAATATTTTTCCAACTATTGATTCGCTCTATTGTTAATAGAAATATTATATTTGGAAAAAATTATTATTGATTATCTATCAAGTAAAATCTAACCAAACATGACCGCCATAGCTACGGGTACTGATACAAAACGAATTCAACGGATATTTAAAGCACAACAAGCGAATCATATTGCTGTTGGTAAATCGACTCTTAAAGAGCGCATTGCTAAATTAGATAAGCTGCATAAAGCGATTATGCGCTATCGCCCCGAAATTCGGGAAGCGCTCTACGAAGATTATCGCAAACCCGTAGCCGAAGTCGATTTGACCGAAATCTACGTCCTCACTTCCGAAATCAAACACGCCAAGTCCCATTTGCGCGATTGGATGCGCGACAAAAAAGTAGGAACGCCACTTTCAATGATGGGTTCTAGCTCTTGGGTACGTTACGAACCCAAGGGAGTTTGTCTGATTATCGCACCGTGGAATTATCCATTTCAATTGGCATTTGGTCCACTGATTTCGGCAATCGCAGCGGGTAATACAGTCATTATTAAACCTTCCGAGCATACGCCGCGCACGGCTAATTTGATGGAAGAAATGATTAGCGAGTTATTCGATGAAAACGAAATCGCGGTCGTGCAAGGCGAAGTAGAAGCAGCTACGGCATTATTACAATTACCATTTAATCATATCTTCTTCACGGGTTCACCGCAAGTCGGAAAGATCGTAATGAAAGCGGCGGCTCAGCATTTGACTTCGGTCACTTTAGAATTAGGTGGAAAATCACCAACCATTGTTGATGAAACCGCTAATTTAAAATCTGCTGCTAAACGCATCGCGTGGAGTAAATTTTCTAATAATGGGCAAATTTGCATCGCGCCCGATTACTTGTACGTCCACGAAAGTGTAAAGGATAAGTTTATCGCTGCATTTACCAAGCAGTTAAAGGAATTTTATACTGACGCGCAAAATAATCCCGCTTACATGCGCATCGTGAATAATGGTCATTACCGACGCGTCAAATCCTATTTAGAAAATTCAGTTGCGGCGGGTGCGAAAGTCGTTTATGGTGGAAAATCCGATGACAATGACGACTTCCTAGAACCGACGGTGGTAACGGATGTTCCCCTCGATTCTGACTTAATGCAAAACGAAATTTTTGGTCCAGTTCTACCCGTTTTGACTTATCGAAATTTGGATGAAGTCATCGAAGTGATCAATAGTAAAGAGAAACCACTAGCGCTGTACATCTATAGTTCTAAGCGCAAAAATATCAATCACGTGCTCGATAATACGCGTGCAGGAACGACGGCGATCAACAATAGCGCCGTCCAGTTTTTTAATAATAATTTGCCTTTCGGCGGAAGTAACAATAGTGGTTTAGGTAAGAGTCACGGGCATTATGGCTTCCTTGCCTTCTCCAATGAACGAGCCGTTTTGAAACAAAATATTCCTGGCGCATTGGAGATGTTGATGCCACCTTATACGGACTTTAAGCAGAAATTGATTGATTTGACGATCAAGTGGTTTTAGTCGTTATACAGATAGGAAGTTTCTTCAAGAAACTTCCTATCTTATTTATTACTCACCTTACCAACTGCACTTCCCCTTTGATCACTTCAGTCTGCTGGTCGGAGAATAAAACCTTCGCGCGATAAACGTAAGTACCTGAGTTCGCCCATTCGCCTTTAACTCTCCCATCCCACGCCAGATCAGGATCATTGATCGAGCAATCGGATTTACCAAAAACTTCATTGCCCCAGCGATCAAAAATTTGAAAAGATTCAACTAAGCGCACTCCTTTGCCAAAATAAGGTTGAAATTTGTCGTTCTTTCCATCATAATTGGGCGAGAAAGCAGTTGGAACATAAACACGGCGTTCTTTCGCTGCCGCAATCGCTTCCACGATTACGACCGTTGTATCATAACGGATAGCTGCCAATTCTTGAAAGGCAAAATCATCCAACGCAAAGTCATTTCCTTCTGGATTAGTATTTTGATTGACTATGCAAATCTCCGCAGTCGTCGCTTCATTTGAATGCCAAATCTCATAGAACCGCCGCCAGTCACACACCTCCCAGCCCGCACGAAAAGGTAAACCGAGTTGTTCGTCATTAATCGAAAATTGCAGAATAGCTGGATTGCTCGGATGGACGGAAGTCAGCCAAACCGAAAAAGCATAATCGGTAGCGGGTTGAACATCCACAATTTGACACCAGACATTGACATCAGATTGTGGCGAACCGTCAATGACCATCATGTCTCCCGAGCCTGTCGTCTTATCGGGGCAATCCGAAAAATAGCTTTCATTCAAATCGAATGCGCTCGTACTGATTCCATATACACCTTGGATAAAAATGCTGCGCACGAAAATATACTCGCTTTCAAATCCTTCATTTCCAGCAGAAAAATCAGGATTTTCGATCAAATTTTCACCAATGACATCGGTAATAATTTCCGTTACATAAGTTTGATTGCTAAATAAGGTCGCGGTCGGATTCGCAATGGTAGGGTTATTTAAACCATGATCGGGTAGCCAGCGATAGGCGTAAAAGCCAGGTTCAACATTGACATTCACCGATTCGCCTTGATCGCAGATGTAGAAGGTATCAATCTGCGCAGGTAGGCGGATTGAGCAGATAGAAAAGAGTAATAAAGCGTAAAGAAAAAAGGACTGCGGCATAGAAAAATTTGTCCTGCAAATTAAGCAAAATGCCGCAGCCACTCCATTTATTTTACCGAAATTAAAATCTACGCTGATAAATCTTTGAGCGTTTCCATCGTTTTATCCACCAGCCAGTCGGCATTACCACTTTCTGGAAATACTTGTAAAATCTCTCCTGCACTTTTCAACTCTGTCGCTAATTCTGTACGCGTTTCCATCGCCAATAACTTCTCCCAAAACAACTGCGCCGCTGCTCGGACATCTGCCGAAAAATGTAATAAATCAATGCCTTGCTCCAGACTGTATAAAGCTGCCAACAACTGCGCTGCGTCCGCATCGTGTACGCCTTTGGTATAACCTTCTTCGTAGCGCGTTGCCGCGAATTTCTGAATTAGTGGCAATAATTCCGTTACATCCGTAGAGGCTTCGCCGTAAGCGTTTTTACCAATATTCGCTTGGAAAGCGAGGTAGGCTAAATACTCGGCGCGATAGACATTTTTGTCTTCCGAAACCAGCGATTGCTGCCAGACGTTTTGCGTTTCCAAGAGTGATTTATCCACGATTTGCTCGTAAAAATCGGTTCCCGTCAAGTGGAAGTACAAATCGCCTTCGCGCTGCACAATCGTCAAATCTAAGGGCTGTACATTGACTGAGAAATTATGCTTACCAAAGCGAATAATATTCTCGCCATCTACAAATAAGTCTTGCTGATCGCGGAGTTGACGTACCGCTTCTTCGCGCAAGGTTTTTAATTGCGTTTGAACGGCATTGGCTTTGTTGGTGTCTTCTAGATCCGTGAGTTGCGCGATGAGATCGCGCACTTTATCAATCATCAAATCGGAGGCAAAAAAGCCATTGATTTCGCT
>JBGCES010000302.1:0-1989 GCA_045106545.1 Saprospiraceae bacterium | reverse complement strand
ACCAGCTTCTACTTCAATTAATATGTCGGTAGGACAAGTATCTCCAAAAGAGGGCGGAGCGTTATCATCAGAACGATCAAAAGTAATAAGCCCATCAACATAATCTATTTCAGATGGTGGTACTTCTTCTCCGTTTGCATTTGCTACTGCCGCACCTTGTTCAACGATATCAATTTGTGTACTTGTACCTACGCCAGTCGAAAAGAACTTTAATGTAAATAAAACATTATTATCACTATTAAGTGTAACTGGAACAGAACCATTACTGAACCATAGCATTTCAACTTTTCCAGATTCGTTTTCTACAAAGTCTGTATTAGGTGGGAAATTGCGACTACGCAGCGTTGCATTTTGATTAGAAATTTCATCCAATTGGATCACATCAGTATCCCAAATAACCGAAAACTGTGCGCCCGTCAAATCCGTGAAATTATCTGTTGTAATATTAACAAAAATAGGATCGGTTCCACAAGCGACCGTCTGGGTAGAAGCACTAAATGTCAATCGGTCGGTACCACCTGTATTATCAGGTGCGGTAACTACTACATTATAGCTGCAACTATTTTCATTATTTGACTCGTCGCGGACGGTGTACATAATTTCAGTAGAACCTACAGAAAATTCATTGTTAGCGGGTACACCTGTAACTTCAGTTATGGTAGTTGAACCACATAAATCTGAACTAGTTGGCTCTGGCAAATCATTGATGATAATTGTTCCATTTGCATCAGCCTGACGAGTTATGTCGTCAGGGCATTCTATAGTAGGCGACGTAGTGTCGTTATCACAATTTGTCGTAAAGGTAATCGTTGCACTATCATTATTACCTCCATTGAGATCAGTTATCTGACCATTAGCACTAAAGGCATCGGGTATTAAATCTACATTAAAAGAACCTGGTCCATTTGCAGCTTTAAAAATAATAGAAAAGACAACTTGATTTGGTTGGGCAAGGGTAGCACTACCTCCAGTTAGATCAAACCAAATAAAGCCTAATTCGCCAATATTAATGTCTGTACCGACAGTAGCACTACCAAATTCTGATAAAAGATTTGGTGGTGGAATGGGTAGGTTACCATTAGCTGGAAAGGTCGAATAAGTTTCTACGGGTGTTAGTTCTGTAGGATCCCAGCTTACGGTAATCTCTAATGAAGTTACATCTACAATTTCATTAGCAATTATATCTAATTGAACATTTTCACTCCCGCTGACATCATTGATAGACAAAACCGCTGATTGAGCAGATGCCAGCCTGATTACTCCCGCGATTAATATGATGATTAATAAAATTCTTTGCATGGTAATATTATAATTTCAACGATAATAGGTTAAACCAACAGTCAGTATAAAATCACTGCTGTGGACACAAAATTCTAAGCCTCAACTATTGATACTTGTCAACACTGAAGTTCGTCAATTTATCATTAATACGCCTGATAATACACCGATTAGCGACTCGCTAAACACTTGGTTTTCAAATACTTGCGAACAAAAAAAGGGTAAATATAGTCAGGGAATAGTTTTAGCACTACGCCCTGACTATTTATCTATTTTACTTTGTTAATTGACTATTTTAACATAATCATTTTACGAATATCACTCTGCCCATTTGTGGTCAACAACTGGTAGAAATACAAACCTGAATTGCTCAAATCCGTCCGATTCACTTGTACTTCGTTGTAACCTTCTACAAATTTCTCTTGATATACTTTTACAACTTTACCCGTAATATCAGTGATTTGTAATCTAGCATCAGCAGTTTCAGTAAGTGTAAAACCGATAACTGTTACATCACTAAATGGATTAGGGCGATTTTGCAATTCAAATTCTTTAGCAGGACGAATTGCATTATCAAATTGTAAGTCCATTGCCACTACTTCCGTTTCTTCTTTTACTGCAAGCGATGGAATAATCGCTTCACCTAAGCTCAGTGATTGGCTCAATTTACCTGCTGCTTTTACTCGAAACTGCAAAGTAAACATTGGCGTA
>JBGCES010000301.1:0-6000 GCA_045106545.1 Saprospiraceae bacterium | reverse complement strand
GATTCGACGGGGGTAGCCATTACTTTAGTCAATGGTGCAGATCGCTACAAGTTTAAAGCCATCGAAGAATTGATGGAACAACGCGTAGCACGCTCTCCACTTCCTCCTAATATTAAAGAAGAAAACGATGAATTGCCATTAGAAAGCCCACGCAAGGGACGCGGTGGCGGCGGTGGTCGTGGACGCGGAAGAGGTCGATCTGGCGGTGGTGGTGGACGTGGCGGTAATAATCGTAATCGCGGCGGTGGCGGTGGTCGCAATAACCGTAATCGCAATAATAACGGCGGTGGCGGCGGTGGACGTGGAAGAGGGGGCAACCGCAGCGGCGGTAATCGTTCTCGGAATCAGAAACAGGATTAGGGAAAGAAGTAGATAATCTAAAATTTAAAATGTAAAAGTCAAAATGTAAAAGTGAGCATGATATTCACTTCTGCCATGAATGTTTACAGTTTATTTTTTAAACATGTTTTTAATACAAAGCGCACGAAGTACATTGATGGTATTTCGTGCGCTTTTTATTTATCTGTATCTATTCGTTTAATTACAATGACTGAAAAAGATCATCCATTTGTACTTCATTTTGCACCAGCGCGGCGGCATGACTGTTTTTTTCGATGCCGTAGGTGGTAATCATCGTGAGAAAAATAGCTTTGCGCGTATTCGTTTCCGTTTGAAAACGTCCGATTTTATTGCGCAAATTATCGGCGTAACTTTTTGTAATGGTAAATGGGTTAATCGAAAATTTTGCCTCGCATAAATTGATAACTTGGTCACGACGATCAATGATTAAGTCCACCTGCGCACCGTTTTTTTCTATTTCGACATCACGTTTACTACGCCAAACGGACGCATCGCTAATCACGCCGCTGATGCCAATTGCTTGCTTTATTTGTGGAATATGCGCTAGGCAAACTTGCTCAAATGCGTTGCCCATCCATGCACGTTGTGCTGATTTATCAATCGCATTCAACCAGATACCTTGTTTGAAATTGGTATTATTTTTAATAAATTTCAAATAGAAAAAACTGTAAAAATCAGCGAGTCGGTAAACTACTTTTGTTTTCTTACGACCAAAAGGTACGTAGCGTTCAATAAAACCACTTTCTTCTAATTCCGTCAATCGCCGCGTTAGTCCGCTGCCCGATTTGATGCTTGCTTTTTTACTTAACTCACTGCGGGTCAGTCCTTTATTTTTACTCGCTAAAGCAATAACGATTGCCTCGGATTGTTCTGAATTTTTAAAAAGAGAAGTAAAGAGATTTTGAAATTCGACGGTTAGTAATCCACCCTTGGTAAAGCACAGTTCTTCAATATTTTGATTAGCACTTTTATCAGGAGAAACAGCATCAAGGTAGTAGGGAATGCCACCCATTACCATATACAATTGCAAAATTTGGTAGCGATTCAGGACGCTATTTTTTGCTTGTAACATCAATTCCGTTTCGTACAGATTAAAAGGAAAAACTTGTATGCGTTGTGTCACTCGATTGTGTAACCCACCGTGATTATTGATGAGTTGATTAATCATCCATGCCGCCGCTGAACCGCAGCCAATGAGGAGAATATCTTTACGATTAGTCGCCCAACTATTCCAAAAATGTTCTAGTGCCAGCATAAAATCTGAACGGGCAGTAGCTAACCAGGGGAGTTCATCAAAGAAAATAACTTTCTTTTCTGTGCGATCAATTTTCTCTAACTCGTCGATTAATTTCTGAAAAGCAAGTAGCCAATTAGCTGGAATAGCTTCGCTAACGGTAGGAAATTGGCGTTTTAAAGTAATTTGAAAATTGGTGAGTTGCTGTTTGGTCGTTGCATTGGCTAAACCCGTTAATTGGAAATCGAAACTGTAATTAAAAAATTCGCGTACGAGAAAGGTTTTACCCACTCGTCGTCGTCCATAGATCGCGACAAATTCTGATTTTTTGCTATCGACGGCTTTTTGTAATAGTTTGATTTCGCGGCTTCTGCCAATGATGTCATTCATAGAAATGTAGTTATAAGTTGCCAAATCTAAGGTTTAAATTCAAGTCTGGCAACTTATAACTCTATAAAGTGCCAAATTTGAATTTAATATCAAGTTCTGGCAACTTATAAACCTAAATTGCTACTGCTGTTGCCGCGCGAATCGCCGCTACCACATCCTTTTTAATATCCTCAATATGCTCCAATCCCACCGAAATCCGCACCAAACCGGGTGTAATTCCGACCGATAAACGCTCTGCTTCCGTTAATTTAGAATGTGTGGTCGAGGTCGGATGTGTAACAATCGTGCGGGTATCGCCGAGGTTGGAAGAAAGGGAACACATTTTAATCTGATTCAAAAAACGCATGGCTGCTTCCGCGCCACCTGCCAGTTCAAACGTTACAATTCCGCCACCTTGATCCATTTGTTGTTGCGCTAGTTTATATTGCGGATGCGAGGGCAAATGTGGATAGAAAACGTGATTGACACCTGTCTCTTGTTCCAACGTTTTGGCTAAAGCCAAGGCATTTTCACAGTGTCGATCCATACGTACATGTAGTGTTTCTAAACTTTTGGATAGTAACCATGCATGAAAGGGCGACATCGCTGGCCCAGTATGCCGACAAAAGGCAATAACTTTATCAATCAGTTCTTGTTTGCCTACAATTAAGCCGCCCAAGACGCGTCCTTGCCCATCCATCCATTTAGTGGCAGAATGTACCGAAAGATGTGCGCCATGTTCCAGCGGACGTTGTAGATAAGGCGTTGCGAAGCAATTATCGACATTTAAAATCAGATTATACTTTTTAGCAATTGCGCCCGCTTTCGCTAAATCAACTAATTGCAATCCTGGATTCGAAGGCGTCTCCACTACTAACATTTTCGTATTGGGCTGAATAGATTTTTCCCAATGATCAATATCCGTTGGGTCAACATACGTATGCGTAATGCCCCATTTGGATAAAATATTGGTCAAAATTTGATGCGTAGAACCAAAAACAGCGCGCGAAGCCAAGATATGATCACCCGTTTCTAAAAAAGCCGCCATACTCGCAAAGACTGCCGCCATACCCGAAGCCGTTGCAAATCCTGCTTCTGCGCCTTCCATCTGGCATACTTTTCCAATCAATTCATCAACATTAGGGTTGTTGTAGCGGGAATAAATAATGCCTTCTTCCTCGCCGCGAAATGTCGCCGCCATTTGCTCTGCCGAAGGAAAAGTAAAACTCGATGTGAGGAACATCGGCGTAGAGTGTTCGCGGTAGGGCGTGCGCTCCATTTGTCCGCGAATGGCGTTGGTTTGAAAGTGTTTTTTGTCGTTGTCGGTCATGTCTAAATTTTGGTAAATATCTTACTTTTTTGTAAATTGTAGTCAAATTAAAACCCTCTACTATGCCGCTGAAAAATCTAAAAACAGATGAAACACTAGCATCGGTTATTGAAAAAGTGTTAAAATCTGACTATAAAAAACTACAAAAATCAAAAGAGTTTTCCTTTGATTGGTCGGTTGTCTCTGAACATGAGGTTTATAAAATATATGCAGTAAATAAAAACAAAGAGGTTTTAGGTGTTATGGCTTTAGTTGACCGCCCCGATGAATATCGAATTCATATGGAATTGATAGAAATTATGAAATCTAACCAAGGCAAAAATAAAACAATCGACCATATCGCAGGTTGTTTGATTGCCTTTGCTTGTCAATTAGCATTTGATCGCGGATATTTTGGTTTTTTATCTTTACAGCCTAAAACCAAATTGATTGATTTGTATCAGGAGAAATACGGCTTTCGCCAGTATGGTAGATTACTAGCTGTAGAAGGAGAAGCGGCTAATTATTTAATTCAAAAATACCTCGAAGATGAAAAGTAGCAACGTTGAAAAAATCTATCAGGAGTTAAAGCAAACATTGACAGATGAAGAAATCGCTGAAAGTTTTATCTTTTCGGTAAAAACTAAAGATACAGAGCAAGCTAAACGCGAACACGCAGAGTTTCTCCGTCTGCGAATGGAACGTTTGCATAATATGCCTATCCATGAGAAACAAAGATGGGAATTATATGGAATGCAAATTAGAATAGAGAAGTATTTAAAAACAGCTAATTACGATGCGAAATTTAGTTTTGCTAACCAGTTACAAGCCTATATCAAGATTACTCGCAAAGAACAAGAAGCATTTGCAAAAGACATCAGTCTAGAAGAAACAACACTCCATCAGTTATTGAATCAAGGTGAACAGCCTAGTATCGCGTTAATGTATCGCCTTGAAAAGCACAGTCAAAATAAAATTACCGCGCAGAATTGGTGGCGATTATACGCATTACAACAGGAAAATGAAATAGAAAATGATTCAAAAAAGAGAGCCGAAGAAGCTGATAAAGTAAAGGATACAATACTTATTGCTGATTAAAAAACAACTTCCCTTTTTGAAAAATTGGGAAGTCATTTTTTAATGGTTGCTTATCTAATTCAATATTTACACCCCTCCAAAACTCGGTGCAGCACTATATCTTTCTACAAACGCTTTCATCTCGTCCACCATATCCGGCGAGCCAATCGCAATCGTCGCCCGCTGATGCAAATGTGTGACGGGCAAGTCCAAAATGCGTTCTAATTGGCAAGTAATCGCCTTGCCACCTGCTTGTTCCACAATGTAAGAAAGTGGATTACATTCATATACAATACGCAATTTGCCATGCGGATACTTGCGCGTATTGGGGTACAAAAATATCCCGCCTTGAAATAGAATGCGGTGAATATCCGATACCATTGAGCCAATATAACGAAGTCGCAAATTCATATCCGAACAATGGTCAATGTAGCGACGCATTTCTACATCAAATTTTAAATAATAACCTTGATTGACGGAGTAATAACGACCAGTTGCGGGAATTTTCATATCGCGATGCGACAAACAAAATTCACCGATAGTCGGGTCGAGTGTAAAGCCATTTACACCATTGCCCGTGGTGTAAACGAGTAGGGTAGAAGTGCCGTAGAGTACGTAGCCTGCCGCTGCTAATTCACAACCTTTTTGCAGAAAATCTTTCATTTCGACTGGACCATCAACGCCACTTTTGCGGCGATAAATACCGAAAATTGTCCCTACCGAAACGTTTACATCAATATTGGAAGAACCATCTAATGGGTCAAAAACAACAACATATTTCGAATCTTTCGATTCGATGCCTTTAATGCTAATAAAATCTTCGTTTTCTTCACTTGCAATACCGCAACACTCGCCGCTATTTTGCAAACATTCAATCAGTTTTTCATTCGCGTACAAGTCCAATTTCTGAACCGTATCGCCCGTAGCATTTTGCGCATCCGCTACGCCGAGGATATTGAGCAATCCTGCTTTATTGACTTCACGGTTGACAATCTTGGCGGCTACGCCGATGTCGCGTAGTAGTCCAGTGAGTTCCCCCGTAGCGAATGGGAAATCTTTTTGGCGGCGGAGGATAAATTCGTCGAGCGTGGTGATTTTACTCATTAATAATTAGGTTTACAACACGGCATTTGGGTGGTGAAAGCCGCCGTGTTTTATTGGTTAGGATAATAATAATTTGGTAAGGCAAAGGTAGGGAGGATTTGATGGAAAAATAAGGTTTAAAGTACAAAATGTGAAGTAAATGGATTGAAATGGTGAATATCTATTTTAGAATTCATCAAAAAGAGAGCACTTGGAATAATATTTAATTCCGTCTTACGTTTTTCTATTCAAATTGCTCACAATGCAATTCGTTTTGCTGATAATATTAGCAGAACTTTTCAACATACTTAACTAAACTTCATCCCTGAAGAAGAAATTGGAAGTTTGGTTATTGTTTTGTGCACTAAGGCACATACTTCAGGCAATATTTATCAGTTTCGCTGATAATTTGCTTCAAGTATGTGCCTTTTTTTATTTACTCATTCATTAGGTAATCAAGGCAGATCGTTGATGAATACACTACTACAAGTCTGCTCCTTATCTTAAATCTTAAATAATATGACCCGTAACAATTTTTTTAATCTCTTATTATTCTTTTTTGCTTTTT
>JBGCES010000300.1:0-14554 GCA_045106545.1 Saprospiraceae bacterium | reverse complement strand
ATCGCTGGCGTGGTCCAAATAACTTTATTTCTACTTCGCCGAGCCCAACTATTAACTACCCCGATGCAGACTTTACAGGTTCTTACGAATTGACGATTGAACAAACGGGCGGTTGTACCCAAACGACTACCGTTCAAGTTGATCCGATAAGAGAGGGAATTCCTCAACCAATAATTAGTAGCACTGGCCCTGCTTGCGCGGGACAAACGATTCGTTTGCAAGTACCACAATACATTGGTAACCAGATAGATTATGTTTGGTCTTTGCCTGATTCTACGAATGTAACGGGCTGGAATACCCACGAAATAGTGATCAGTCCACTTACAGAAGATTTGCATACTGGAAACTATCAAGTGAGTGTGACTGTAGATGGTTGCGAAACCATTTCTGATACTTATAATTTATCTATATTTCGTTCCTTAACAGTAGAACCATTTCTAGTAGGGGCGATCTGTGCAGGAGAAAACCTCCAATTATTTGCGAATACTTCTTCATCCGTACAATACGAATGGCAAGGACCAAATGGCTTCTATTCTATTGCCGAAAATCCTTTAATTCCTAATGTTCAAACTATTGACCGTGGTACTTATACGCTCACTGCTACTACTGAATCTGGTTGTAGCTATGTTGGTGCAACCGATTTGACGGAAGTACAATCACAATTACCTACCCCCGCAATTGTGGCAAGTACAAGTTGTGCCGGAGAAACCATCGAGCTAGCTACTTCTTTTGTTTATCCACCAAACACAGAATATGTCTGGTATGATGACGAAGGCGAGATTATTGGTAGAACAGCAACCCTTGAAATTGAATCGGAGCAAATAGAAAATGCACCGTTTCGAGTTGAAGTAAATCGTAATGATTGTCCAACGCCTTTATCCACTGGTTTTACGCCGGAGATTACTGCGTTACCCGTGGTTATTGCCGAACCTGTATCTACTATATGTGCTGGCAGCAGTGTCGAATTACGCGCAGAGCGAGTTGCAGGTGCATTATATGAATGGTATAATTTAAACACAGCGGAACTTGTTTCTACCCAAGTCCAAACTACTGTGATTAGCGTAGATACCACCACGACTTTTGAAGTTAGAATGCGTTTTCTGGATTGCGAAAATTATACTTCCGATCAGGTGAAAGTTGAAGTTGTTACTATCCCTACAGTTGAAGCATTGCCAACCGAAACGGTATTTTGTTACGGAGAAGAAATCATATTAACGGCTAATGGCCTGACAAATTCGGATGAAGTTATTCGCTACAGTTGGTCGAGAACGGGGGGATTTTCCTATACTGGTATTGCTCCCGCTGCTGGTCCTTTTCCAGCACCACTGGCGGCTGTAGGCAATAATTTAAGTGGAACTTATCAATTAGAATTAACGAATAGCGCAGGCTGTAGTTCCATTGCGGCTTCTACAACGTTAAAAATAGAAGGTCGTTTAACGACGCCTGAATTGAGTGTTGAACAATCCATCTATTGTGCAGGTTCGCCTTTACTTTTAGAAACTACGAGTACTCAACCCAACGAACAATTCCACTGGTATTACTCCGATGGACAACGAGTGGATACTTTAGGTGTTTCTACGCAAGCGAGTTGGTTAATTCCAAGCATCGCCTCTAATCAAAGTGGCTTTTACTCCGTTCAATCTAGCGTAAATGGTTGTTTTTCAACGGTTTCCGCTTTCGAACAAGTACTGGTATTTGGAACTGATATTAATTTACAACCCAGCCATCAATCTGCTACCAGTATCAGCGCGCAAATAGATCCAGTTGGAAATTACTGTGTAGGTGATAATATTCAACTGATACTACCTTACTTTCCTGGGGTTACTTATGAATGGTTTGGCCCCAATAATTATACCTCTACTTCCGCGAATCCGATTATTTCTAATGCAACAACTGCTGCAAATGGAGACTATTACGCGACGATAACTTTAGGTGAATGTACTACTATTATCACTGAGCCGATAAATATTAAAGTGGATAATGTACCCGTTACACCAGCCATTGATACTAGTATTTTTTCTGACCCGAGCCGACCAAGTGTCTGTGCGGATGCTAGTATTACATTACAAACAACATCGGTACTTTCAGAGTCTAACGATATACAATACAACTGGTTTTATAATGATCAACTACTAGTTAATACCACTCAACCCTATCTGAGTTTAGCGGACACTATTAACAATCGAACGGGTAGCTATCAACTACAGATTATCCAAGACAATTGTGCCTCTCCTTTATCTGGTGCATTGTCTTTGCAAGTAGATACGTTACCCGTTCCGTTACCAATAGCCGACGCTGGAAAAGATACGAGTTACTGCGCAACGAATCAATTTACCGTTGCAGCAGAGTCGTACGCTTTTGGTGTAGGAGAATGGAGTTCACCAACAGGGGCTAAATTTATCGACCCTAATCAAGCTATTACGACGGTTGAAAACGTAAGTGTAGGAGAAAATATATTAGTTTGGAACTTACATAATGGTGGTTGTCGCAATCTAAGTAGAGATACCTTGCGTGTACAGGTGCAAAATGTGCCCGTAGATATTGCGGATGCAGGCGAAGATCAGATACATTGTGGAAATGCATTGACACTGGATGCACTTGCTCCAGCGGAGGCAACTGGTTTTTGGTCTTGGACAGCAGAAGAACTGAACTTCTCGGATCACACCGATGCCAATGCAACAGTTAGCGGTTGGCAACCAGATCGTACTTATCAATTGGTTTGGAATTTGGCGATTGGTAATTGTGGCATCTTTATGCAAGATAGCATAGCCATTGAAGTCAATGCTTTACCTGCTGATGTTGTACCTGCTAAATTGGTTGATGAGTTACGCTACCTATGCGAAGAAACGACCATTCAAGTAGAGGCTCAGGTAACGCCACCCAATACTACAGGGCAATGGTCTAGTCCTAACAATCTGATTTTTAATAATATTGATGATAATTACGCACAAGTTAGTGGCTTCTCTAGCGGAGAAAACCTAGTCATTTGGACATTGACCAGAGATGATTGTCCTAATTATAGCCAAGACACCCTTCGAATTATTGATCCTATTTCTCCTACAACTTTTGATGATAGCCTGCTGGTTTCATTCAACGATGTGGGCGCAGTAATCATCGTTACTGATAATGATAATTTGCCAGAAGATAATTTTGATTTTACGATTATTAATTACCCCGATCATGGTTCAATCGAAATAGTTGACACTGGGATGTTGATGTATCGAGCAGATGACAACTATTTCGGTTTAGATTCACTAGCGTACAAGATTTGTGTGGCAGGTTGTGAAACGGTCTGCGATACCGCTTGGGTAAATATCGACGTATTCGGTACCAACAGTGCGGGTGAATGTTTCTTTTCTAATATTATCACTCCAAACGGAGACGGTGATAATGATAACATTACGGTGAGTTGTGCAACCGAATTCCCTAATAATCAACTAACGGTATTCAACCGCTGGGGAGGTAAAGTATTTGAAGCTTCACCTTACAATAATGAATGGGAAGGAGAGTGGAATGGTAAACCACTACCAGCGGGTGTATATTTCTACGTTTTCAAACCTGATGCTAATAATAGCATAGGTATTCAAGGACACTTTAGCATCTTTAGATAATTTGTTCAGTTGGGAAGTGGTCGTTCCGGAACGACCACTCCCTACTTTTTTCTTTTTGCTAATCCATATAATAATACGATGAAACAAATAATTATCGGCTTGCTGTTACTGGGTACAATGTGGCAATTATCAGCTCAAAGTACGCCTCAGTACACTCAATTCTTTTTTAATAAATTATTCTTTAATCCAGGTTATGCGGGCAGTAAGGATGTACTGGCAGTCAATGCGCACTACCGCCACCAATGGGAAGGCGTAGATGGCGCACCACGGACAGGAACCGTTACCGCACATATGCCTTTTTTTCATAATCGGTGCGGAATCGGTTTATCGGTCACTAATGATCGAATCGCATTGCTCGAATCAAATAGTTTGCGGTTGTCATATGCCTACCGCATTCCGATTAAAGCTAATCGTTCTACCTTATCCATTGGTTTACAAGGTGTTTTTCAGCAAGATCGGTTCAATTGGAATCGAGCACAAGTACTGGAAGTGCAGGATGGCGTTATCCCTTTCGGACAACAGCAAGGTGGCAAAGGTGATTTTGGGCTAGGATTATATTATGCGTCAGATCGTTATTATTTGGGTGTATCTATGCCACAATTTTTTGATGATGGCGGATTGAAAGCCCTATTCCAATTTGAAGATATCAATCAGGCACGTACTTATTACGCTATGTCGGGTTTGGCAATTCCGCTGAGCGATAAATTTGTATTAAAACCTGCGATTCTTGCCGCATTCAATCCAAATGCACCCTTATCTATCGATCTCAATCTATCTGTATTGATGTTAAATACCATTTGGATAGGTGCAACTTTACGCACGGGTGCTGGACATGATTCGGTTGATGCCGTTTTTCAATATCAATTGAATAAACAGTGGCGAGCTGGAATCGCCTATGATTTAACCTTGTCAGAGTTAGCCACTTATTCGCAAGGGAGTTTAGAATTTATCGTCGAATACCTTTTTGATAAAGATATGGATCGACTCAAAAATCTACGATTTTTCTAAGTTAGTATTGATTAAAAAATAACTTCCCCTTTTGAGATTTTCAATTGATAAATTTTTGAATAAAAACGTATTCATTTCAGAAAACTCATCATTTGAAAATCGGGAACTTATTTTTTAAAGGGTACTTATCGCAGAACATCCTTAGTAAGATATAACGAAATATTTTATTCGTTTGATGAGTTAATTGAATTGGTTTAAAATATTGATAATCAATATTTTAGCATGATTAACTTAGTCAATTAATAGACTGTCAGCATGAATTCTATATCGATATTCACTTATCAAGATTCTCAGCAAATTTTATTACTCATTTTTTGTTTGTTGATCAACACTGTTGCCGTTTCAGCAACTAACCATTCCGTTAATATTTCTCCTGTAGATAGCTTAAAAGAAGTATTAATTCCTGAAGGAAAAAAGAAACGTACGAAGTCAGCTGATCCATTTAGCTTGGGTGGAAAACGAAAAGCAGATCGGCTTTACGAAAACTTTGGCTACATGGCGTCCGCAGATTTGTACCAACGCTTGGCGAATAAAGGCAAATTGGATAACCAGCAGTTAGAAAGATTGGCGGACAGCTATCGACTTAATGGCGAAACGGAAGACGCGGAATTCTGGTACGCTCAGATTATTAATTCTACGGATAATCCGGATAGCTATCTTCATTATGCACAAGTACTGCAAAGCAATGATAAATGCGAAGATGCAACGCGCTGGTACCAAAAATACCGCCAATCAGTAGGGGATGACGCACGTTCTTTTCCGTTGACCTGCGCTGATGTGGCAACGATTAAAGAAAATACGGGAGTCCAATTAACTGCTTTGAAGGAATTGAATAGCGGCGAATTGGATTACAGTGCAGTGCCTTATGCGGATGGTTTAGTCTTCACCTCAACTCGGAGTACTGCCGAACAAATTCGTCGACAAGATAAGTGGACACAATCGTCATTTTCGGATCTGTATTTTTCTAAAAAGACAACTGATGGTTCTTATACAAAACCCGAATCGCTACGCGGAAAAATCAATCGTAAGTACCACGATGGCGTAGCAACATTCAACCAATCCCAAAGCTTGATGATCTTTTCGCGCAACGACCAACGTGGTCGGAATAAGCAAGGGATTATTGATTTGAAACTTTATTCTGCACAGAATCCACAGAACTTTTGGGTAGATAGCCGTGAAAACCCAATTGCTTTACAACTAGATGAGCCACTGGATGGAGAAGAAAGTTATTGGGTAGATATGGGAGAGTTAAATATTAATGATGCCGAATTTTCTTCTTGTCATCCTACTTTGAGTAAGGACGGACGGCGCCTATATTTCGCTTCTAATCGTCCTGGAGGTTATGGTGGAATGGACATTTGGTTAGCAGAACAGTTGGATGGAGAATGGCAAACACCGATTAACCTTGGTCCAACAATCAACTCAGCGGGTAATGAAATATTTCCATTTATTGCCAATGATGAAAAATTATATTATGCTTCCGATGGCCACTTAGGAGTCGGTGGATTAGATATTTTCGTCGGTCAAAAAGCCAACGATTCAGACGAACGCAATTGGTCGATTCGCGAAAATTTGGGTACACCCTTTAACTCTCCCGATGATGATTTTAGTTTTACTACAGACGAAACAAATACGCATGGATATTTGACTTCCAATCGAGCGGGTGGGAAAGGACAAGATGATTTGTACGAATGGGAAGCGGATGCCTTGAACTTGGCAGAAGATCGCTTTAATCAACGCATTTGTGTGTTTGATGAAGCAACGGGCGATCGCATTTCCGATGCTATGATTACGATTCAGCCTATGAATGGCGATGTGATAAGTCAAGAGGATCTGACCCTTGCATTAACACCTTCTAATAACAAGAATAACGAATATGTACTTAGTATCAAAAACCCACAGGCGGCTCAAACTGCCACGTTAACTACTAACGAAAGAGGACTGACTCGCCATCGTATTCAGCCTAATCAAAAATATCAAATTAATATTGATAAAAAAGGATACCATTTTCAAAGAAGTATAGTAACTAGTACGGAATTATTAGCAAATCGGGAGTATTGTTTACCCTTGTCACCTAAGAACTGCTTACTGCTCAAAGGTAGAGTAGAGAGCGAAGACTATCATAAACCGATTGCTCAAGCGACCGTAAAATTGCTGGATCGCTGTCGCGGTGGTTATCAAGAGGTAATTTCGGATAGTGATGGGCAATTTGAATTTTGTGTAGAATGCGATTGTGCTTATCAAATCTTAGCTTCTAAAAACTACTTTACGGATGGATCAGCAGAAGTTTCAACGGCAATTGAAGACTGTGCAAACCAAAAGGAGTTGACTACTACAGTGTTGTTAAAAGCGACGGATTTGAATGTTAATCCAAATGTTATTGTTGATGGAGTGCCCCCTCAAAACATAGGAACGCCTGCTATCAATTCTGAAGAGGTTACCGATCCTAATTATCCTAATGGCTATCCAGCACCCGAAAATTGGACGCCAGAGATGTTTCGCCGCTATTTTTTAGGTCGAACGGAAACACCTTTTACGACGGGACAGACCTTTACATTACGCAATATTTATTACGATTTTGATAAGTATCACATTCGTACGGATGCGAGTGATGAATTGGAATATTTAGTTGCCTTACTTAACACCTATCCTTCTATGGAAATTGCGATGACTTCCCATACTGATTCGCGCGGAAGCGATCGCTATAACCGTTGGCTCTCTAATCGACGCGCACAATCGGCTCGTCGATATCTCGTAGAGCGAGGTATTGAAAGCTACCGCATTCACAGTGCCAAAGGACTAGGAGAATATCAATTGGTGAATCACTGTAACGACGCGGTGGAATGTGATGAAGTAGAGCACCAAGAAAATCGGCGCACGGAAATTCGAATTGTACAAATGCAGAGTAATCAAGGGTAATTGGTTAACGACTACCCGCGTCGAAATCCAATTCCATTTTCCTTTACTTTTCTATAATCCGTCTTGTTTCGATTAAATATTTCGGCAACAGATAAAGGTTCTGTAGCTATTTTGCTCCCTGTTTCAGTCAATATGGCATTAGTCTTTTCAAGGGTTAATGCTTTGAATTCATACATCGCAATCATGCGACCTTTGCGCAATAATGCCGCGTCGATTTTTGATAAGTGCGTATTAAAAGTACAAATCACTTTGATATTCAGGTAGTCACTGAATAGTCCATCCGTCAGTTGTAGAATAGTAGAAACGACCGATTGGTCGCCCGAATTATCACGCGAAGTGATCACCTTTTCTGCATCTTCAATAATCAAAATCGCATTGCGCTGTTTGAGCATAAACGAGATAAAATCGGGACTCAGTAAGTTGTTGACAAACTCGTTTTGGATGAAAATAAAATTGGCAGCTGGATATTTACAAATCAAACTTTTGATGTAAGTCGTCTTACCTGTACCAGGTTTGCCATGAAATAAAACCAAACCTGAACTATCTGTTTCAATGGCTTTATTCACGTTGGCGTGAACTTCTACAAAGTCGTCATTATATAAGAGACTAATGTCAATTTTTATCTGCTCTGTGCGTACTTCTTCCGTATAAAAACCACCGCGACCACCCGACAGTACGTTGAAAGTCGGTTTTTTATTTAAACCAAACTGCTTGCGTAGCTTATCATTCGCAGCGAGTATCCATTGCTCCAATTCCGTGTTTTTACCATCATAGGAGAACTCCACGGAGAACGTATCGTGCTGTAAGGTCATCCAAATGATACACTTTCGCTGATTACTTTTAAATAAAATTTGATACGGGTAATCGTTGCTTGCATCAGCATCATTCGTGTCCTCTGTCCGCCACGTTTTAAATACTAATTCGTATTCGTCCTTCGTAAAATCTAGCGCTTTTAGTACTTTATCCGCGTTTTTCTTATTTGCTTTTAATGGTACATCCAATGAAATTTTGGAAGCCAATGTATCAAACATCAACGCGAAATAAGTATCCCGACTAAATTCCGAATAAGCATCGTAGGCACTTAATAATTTTGACATACAAGTTATTTGAGTTTGGGTAGTAGTTAAGTAACTGGTCGGGACTGATAATGTTTTTTTGTGGTAAATAATTCCTAGAAGGCAATTTTTTAGGAATATATTCGAAAAAGGCACTGCAACTGATTAATAACAACGTAATTCTAAGTTAAAAATTAAGTGGTGTGAGTTTTTAGCAAAAAAAGTAGTTATTTTAATTTTACTGAATCTAATCGAATAAAACAAAAAATAGAATTGAACATATCACTAACAATTGAGAAAGGAATGAACAACACCTTAGTCCTACTATTTATGGCGACCCTTTCTCTTGTCTGTTCTTGTCATTCAGAGCAAACAGAAAACGCGGCTTCCATTTCTGAAAATATCGAAATCAAACAAGATTCGATATTGCAAAAAGCGCGATTTGGCAAAGAGCTGATCGAAGCATTTGTACCCTTTGTCAGCCCCGCCATAATTTCAAATCATGAAACCCATCTTTCTTATGAATTAAATCTAGCAAATACCTATCGACTGCCCATGAAATTAACTAAAGTGGAAGTGTATGATATTGCAAAGAAAGACGCACCGATTGCGATTTATGATTCCACTTATATAGATGAAAATTTAGAAAGACCAGGATTAGTCGCAGCAGAGAAGAGCCTGTTTTCAGGTAGCCAGTTTGGTATTCTAAACCTTTGGTTAAGTGTAGCAAACGATAAAACGCCGACTCAGATTTACCATCAACTATCTTTTGAAGTACAAACTGAGAATGGAAAGTCACCAGTAATCAGCTTAGAAAAAGCCTTAATCGACTTTCCTAAAACGACTAATCTTAGCTTGCGCGCGCCGTTCCGAAAAGGAAACTGGTTTTACTACACCTTCGGGCATAGTAATACGCGCGAATTAACGGAAGGAAAATCTACTTATGCCCAACGCTATGCGATAGATTGGGTAGCCATTGGAAACGATGGGACGTTTATGAACGGCGAAAGAAGAGACGAAAACGAAAGTTTCTATTCTTATGGAAAAGAACTACTTGCGGTCGCTGACGGAGTAGTGGTCGCGATTCAAGATAGCATCCCCGACAATGCAGGTGAATCGGATGAACGGGCGATAAAACTCAACCGCTATAATCTATCAGGTAACCATCTAGTGCTTGATATTGGAAACAACATAAATGTGGTTTATGCGCACTTGATTCCTAATAGTTTTAAGGTAAAAATTGGAGACAGAGTGAAAGCAGGTGATGTCTTAGGTTTATTAGGAAATAGCGGCGAATCGACTGGTCCACACTTGCATATACACGTAGAAACGAAACACAAATTGGTACTAGGCGGGGAAGGATTACCCTTTCATTTCAACGAATATACGCAAGTCAGCACTTTTGATAAAAGTGTACATATCGACTCCTTATTTTTGACCCCCAATTTGCCGATGCAATCCTTAAATCAAGTAATACAAAATGCAGTACCAATAGGAATGGGGATTGTTCGATTTTAAAAGGTGTTTTAATCATTCGGAAAAAAATAAACGCGGTCTGCAAACTAAATCCTACCGTTCGGAAGAACAAGTTTATTTTCAATCAGCAGAACTTTAACTTAGATTATTCTTTAAAGTATTAACGTTTAATCTAATCCTGATATGAAATTATTTAACCTTTTCCTTTATCTTATCTCTTTGACATTTGCTACCACAACTTTTGCCCAATCATCCCCCGAAAGTTGTGATTGTCAGCCGAATATTCCGGGCTTTACGAATTACCTGAATTCGCTTAATTTAAATGAAAATGCCCCGTTGCGGTTTGAGGTACAAAATGCCAATTCCACTTACGCTATTCTACACGGCACGATTGATGGAACAACGCCCAATGTGGTGACTAATTTTATCAATACTTATCCCAATGTCAACACCTTGATCTTTATGCAAATCCCAGGCAGTGATGACGACGCTGCTAATTTAGTCGCCGCCCGCTTGCTGCGTAATCGCGGATACACGCACTATTTGCCTGCCGTAAATGCCTATAATGAAGATGCCTTTATCGCTTCGGGTGGTGTAGATTTGTTTCTCTCAGGTACGCGCCGAATTATTGATCCGCAAGCCGAAGTAGGCGTTCACGCTTGGTCGGATGGAACGAACGAAGCCACCGATTTTCCCAACAATAGCCCAGAACATGCTTCCTATATCGACTATTACGTAGAAATGGGTTTTAGCCAAGCGGACGCTGCTACCTTCTACTTTTTCACCATCAATGCCGCGCCTGCCGCTGATATTCATAACATGACCGAAGCCGAACTTGAACAGTACAAAATGCGAACTTGTAAATATGCTGCCAACCCTAATTATATCGTTACCGTCAATGGCGGAACGCTCACGGCAGATTTAGCCGATGCTGTCTCTTATCAATGGCATGTCTGCGCTGGCGATCCCATTCTCAACGCGACCAGCCAAAGTTTTACGCCTACTCAAGGCGGTAGTTATGACGTACTGGTCACCGAAAATAATTGTAATAATTACTCCAATTGTTACACGGCGAATACTGCCTTAGCGATTGAAGCGGAGGAAGTAGAAGAACAAGAAGAAGTCATTGGAATTACGATTTTTCCTAATCCGACTACTGACTTACTATACATTAAAGCAGCTCGAACTGACCGAGCATTTCGTCTAACCAATCAATATGGGCAGATACTTTTGGAAGGAAAGAGCATGCCTGAAAGTATTGATTTGACAGGGTTTCCAGTTGGATTTTATTATTTGAAAATTGGACGGGAAGTTTTTATGATTAGTATGGGAAGATAGGAAAAGTAGCCTAAAAAAAATGAGTTGAGGTATGATTGTATAAAAAGCTAATCAACACTGCTTTCCCCGTCCATAACACTGTCCGAATCCAGTTGGTATCTACCAATTTCTTAATCAATAGCTCGTTTTTAACCGTAGCTAATTGATTATGAAGCGGCACGGAAATTAAAAACGTACTTGCCCAAATGGCTAGTACGATGAACAAAGGCAGCAAATATTGCCAGCTGAAATTATACTGATAAGCGAGATAGGCAGACAACCCCAATTCGGCAAACATCAGTGGCAATACGATTAGCGTAATAGAATTAGTATGATGTTGGTGAAATGCCGAAAATTCGGCTGGATCAATGTAATGAAAACTGGGATAATGCACTAATTGAATCGTCCAAATCAATCCCACTAATGCCCAGCTAACGGTGAGTAAAATGAGTTCTGTCATAATGGTTGGAGCACAGACATTCCTGTCTGTGAAGAAGATGTAGATGTTTGAAATAAAAGCTATCAAGTATCGGGAAGGTACTTGATAGCGCGAATACCATCAAGTGCTTTCCCAGCACTCGATGGTTTTAAATTTTATCGTTTAAGTATAGCTATGTGCCCCAAATGCTATTCCATATTCCGCGCTAAGATCACCGCCGAACGCCCCGGCACTTCCACCCGTCGCGTCGCCGTCGCCATGCCACCTTCGGCAATTTCTGCGCAGCGTAAAACGACTAACCAGTTACCTTGCGGTAAATCCACTTGCTTGGCATCCGCATTACCATTCAATAAAACGACAATGTCTTTCCACTCATCGCCATTGGCGTTGTCTTTTAACTGATAACCGACTAGCAGCGAATCGGGCATTTCCATAAATTCTAAATGCTTTTTCAGCAAAGCCGTAGAACCCATGCGAAAGGCAGGGTGATTTTTGCGCAAAGCAATTAAATTTTTATAAAAATCGTAAACGTTTTTATATTCTGTCTTGCGTTCCCATACGAATTGATTAATCGAATCGGGTGATTTGTAACTATTCTCTTCGCCAAATTTGGTACGCAATAACTCCGTTCCCGCGTGTAAAAAAGGTACACCTTGCGAAGTCAAAACGATTACGCCTGCGAGCTGATGCATTTTGATGCGTTCTGCTTCGCTGTCATCGGGATTAGAATTGAGTAAGCGATCCCACATCGTATGATTATCGTGGCAACTAAAATAAGTCATCGTCTGCGTCGGTTCATTCGCCCAAGGTTCATTCGAGTAATTGACTTTTTCGTAATCAATTTGCGGATGTTCGGTCGAGCCGATAATTCCAAATTTAATGCTCTCTTCCGTTCCCGCTTTGCCACTCACAAAACCTCGATCTTCGTGATTAAAAACGCTTCCTTTCAACCCATCGCGCACATCATCACTAAATGCCGCAATGCGATCCAATTGACGTGTATGCGCTTTCAACGCACGACGTTCAACGGGTAGGGGAGAGTCGCCCGCTGTCCAGCCTTCGCCGTAAATAAATACGGTAGGATCGATGTCATGGAGTTCTTTACTTAACTGATTTAAGGTTTCAATATCGTGAATTGCCATCAAGTCAATCCGAAAACCATCCACGTGGTATTCCTGCATCCAATGCTTCATACTTTCAATCATAAACTTGCGAAACATCGGACGATCCGAAGCCGTTTCGTTGCCACAACCCGATGCATCGGAAAACGTGCCATCTTCGCGTTGACGGTAATAATAACCTGGAACCGTTTGTTCAAAATTAGAGTCTTCGGTAATGCCCGTATGATTATAAACGACATCCATCACGACGCGTAAACCATTGTCGTGCAGCGTTTTAACCATTTGTTTAAATTCGCGTACGCGGGTCGCGCCATCGTAAGGATCGGTAGAGTAACTCCCTTCGGGCACGTTATAATTTTGTGGATCGTAGCCCCAATTAAATTGCGGTTCATCCAAGCGACTTTCGTCCACGGTATAATAATCGTAGGAAGGCAATAAATGAACGTGGGTCACACCCAAATCCTTGATGTGATCCAATCCCGTTTTTTCGCCTGACGGCGAGCGCGTCCCCGTTTCGGTCAAACCGAGAAATTTGCCTTTATTTTGAATACCCGAACTTTCGTGAATCGACAAATCTCGCACGTGAACTTCCCAGACAATAATATCACTCTTTGCTTTCAAAGCAGGTTTTTCATCTGCTGACCAACCTTCAGGATTGGTTTTAGCGAAATCAACCACTTGCCCGCGTTTGCCATTCACGCCTACGGCACTCACGTAAGGATCGGGCACTTCGTTGAGCTGCTGTCCTTTGTCCGTCGCTTGAAAAGCATAAAAAGTACCTTCCAAATTTTCGTCGAAAACGGCAGTCCAAACACCACTTGCATCGCGCGTCATAGCAGTGCGACGCGTCGCTTCGCCACCTGCTCCTTTTTCATAAAAAATCACCTGCATCGCTTCCACGGCGGGCGACCATACTTTAAAAGTAGAACGATCTGGCGTAAAAGTTAAACCCAAATCATCGCCATTGTAAACGGGATAATCGTCGTAAGAGGCGTAGGTAGGCGTGGGCGTATTCGTATCGCAAGCAGTGTTTAGCATATAGGTAAGTAGTAATAAAATTCCGAGTTTAAGGTTCATACATTATAATTGTGAATGGAAAAAATAGCTGCGAAAGATACGAATAAAATAGAAGACAGAAGTCAGATCGCTTTGCTGTCAGATCGTTCTGCGAACTGTCAGAAGAGCAAATCTGACAGCCGATAGGCGATCTGACAGCAAAGCGATCTGACAGTGAAACGGTCTGACAGCAAAGCGATCTACTCTTTATTTCAAAATAATCCACGTTTGTTCCGCTACTGCACAAAGTTCCTGATTCGCCGTAAATATCGCCGTTCCCGCCTTCACTTTTCGTCCATCAATAGCAATTGTCCAACCCGTAATTACGTGCGGTTGTTCAATTAATACGGCTTGGAAAAACTTCATAGCCATTTGTCCCAATACGACGGGTTGATGTCCTTTATTGGGAATGGAATACGCACCTGGACAGTCCAACGCTGCCCACAGAAAGAGTTCATCTACTGTTTTTCCATCTGTACTAAATTCCGCTTGCGGTATCCACGGCGCAGCGACTTTATCCGTTTCATAATGACCCGCGTAGATTTTTAAGCC
>JBGCES010000030.1:0-5553 GCA_045106545.1 Saprospiraceae bacterium | reverse complement strand
TGGGAAAAGCGTCACCCGTTGTTTAGGCGTGGGCTTCTTTCCCGTGAAAAACAGGAATGCACTCCAATACTTTTCCGTCCTCATGCATCCCGATGGACCGATATTACTTACGCCTGCGGTGAGTGATCCCAACGACGTATTTGTGTGGGTGACGCGCTTGGAGTAGTGCGGATTGTCAATCCGCATTACTTTCGTTATAGCTACCTCTTACCCAACAACTCAAACAACCCATTTTTTCTTCTTCGTGCTACAGGAATATTTTTTCCATTCGATAATTGAACAATGTCACCTTCCGCTTTTGAAAAAGAGGTAATAGCGGTTAAACGAACAATGAAGGAATGGTGAATACGATAAAATTCATCGCGGGGTAATAACTCTTCTAAACTTCTTAAAGATTTGACCACAAATATCTTTTTGCCACTCTCCGTATAAACGTAGGTGTAGTTACCATCCGCTTCTAAATAGAGGATGTCGGCAATTTGTACTATCTCGAATCCATCATTATTGGGAAGAAATATGCGATCTAATGTCTGACTTTCATAACTCTGCTGCAAGTTGGCAAGTTGAGTAGTAGCGTTAGCAGAAGATAAATTTTGCTGTACATGTCCAATGGCTTTAAAAAGTTGCTGTGGATCGATGGGTTTGAGCAAATAATTGACAGCGTGATACTCAAAGGCGCGGAGCGCAAACTGATCGTGCGCCGTAGTAAAAATAACTTTAAATGCTGGATTGGGAAAGTACTTTAGTAAGTCAAATCCAGTTCCGTCCCGCATCAGTAGATCCAGTAGCAATAAATCTGGTTCATGGGTTTGCAACTGCGTGAGGGCACTAGCTACGCTATCTGCCATGAAAACAATCTCAATAGGGGCAGCGTAATATTTTAATTGCAAACGCAAGGTTTCTCGTGCATCTGCTTCATCGTCGATTAGGGCAATTCTCAACATGGGTTTTTAAGCTTTCTGACGAATACGAATTTTTACTAAAGTACCTTTTGTATTATGATCTACCTGGGTGAGTTCCTGCAATGTAAAATTAGTCGCTTGACCATTTAAAATTTGCAAGCGACGCTCTACTAAGGTTAAGCCGACGGATTTGTGCATACTATCTTGTTTTAAAGACGCAGTTTTTGCTTTTTTCCATAAACCTGCTCCATTATCCTGTACTACGACGAGCAAAAAGTCTCCTTCCTGTTTAAATGTTAACTGAATTACTCCCTTTTCCTGCGGTTCGGCGAAACCGTGAACAATGGCGTTTTCAACAAAAGGTTGCAGAATTAAAGGTGGAACGGTCGTGGTAAAAACGTCCAAATCTGTAGGAATATTTACTTCAAATTCAAAGCGATCCTTCATGCGCAACTGTTCCAATGCAACGTAATTTTTTAAGAGACTAATTTCATCGTGCAGACTCACTTCTTCATTGCGGGAAGCATTCAACACTTGGCGAATTAGTTGAGCAAATTTGGCGAGATAGTGCATTGCCTCTAGTTCATTGCCTTCGCCGACGAATTTCTGAATAGAATTCAAACAATTAAAAATAAAATGTGGATTCATCTGGGCGCGCATAGCGGCGTTCTCTAACTGCTGTACTTCCTCCCGAATGCGATACTGCTCGTTGACGCGGTCGCTCTGCCATTTAAAAATTAGACTAATAAGGGTATCACGAACAATCGTGTAAAAATGGGCGTTAAGGAATTTTCCCAAAAAACATTCTTCCTTAATCGTCTTGAAGTCTCTCCATCTGATAAAGTAGATCCCGCACGGGCTGGGCAGTAACCACATTAAACCTTTTTCTTAAAGTAGAAGTATTCATTACTGCGTACAATTGCGTCGTCGCAATATCCTGATGACCGAGAAAACGCTGCACTTCTGCGATGCCCATTCCCAGATTGAGTAATTTAGTGGCAACGGTGTGTCTGAGCAGATGCGGATAAATACGTTTATTAATCGCTGCTTTCTGCGCGATGGTGCGGACGATTTGACCAATGCGCTGACGGGTGTATTTATAAGGCTTTTGGCGAGATTTGAAAAGTGGTCCAGCTTTTCTTTGTTGGATATGCACCTTTAGCTGTTTGGCCAACTCTTCCCGAATCGGCACTTCTCTTCTCTTTCCTCCTTTACCCTTATGAATAGTGATGAGCCTTTCCATAAAACTAACATCTTCAACTCGTAGTTCTATGAATTCACTTACCCGACAACCTGTTTCTAAAAGCGTTTGCATCATTAAACCCGTTCGACCACTTTCCTGATAGGCATGGTTGATAAAGGTCAACTCTTCTTCTATACTTAATCGTTCTACTGCACCAATTGATTTCTTTTCTGGTTTCAAACCAGCTTTATGCCTTGCTGCTTTAAATACGGCTTTGGTTTGATTGTAATCCAAACCTTCTTTGATGATGATTTTGGCAATCCGATCTGATATGTCTTCGATATATCCCATTACATTAGTTTTCCTTTTTGGAAATGGATAACAAACTCGGTTTGATTATGGATTGGTTTGCTATTGTAAAGGTAGTGAAAAATGGGCTGAGTTTTCCTCTCTTAGTCTTCTGGAAAACTAAATAATAGTATCTATTTTTACTCTTTTCCAAAAATTAACAAACTATGAGATATCCAAAAGTAGCGCTCTTAAAACTAGCTAAGTTGACCGATGAAGATTTGACTAATATACAATTTCGCAGAAAAAAGCGAAATCGCTTAGGCTTCGCCTACCAATTATCTTTCGTTCGCTTACATAATCGTTTTCCAAACCAGCAACCTTTAGAGATCGATGAAGAAATATTAAACTATGTTAGTCTCCAACTTGGAATTTCTTCGACACTAATTTATACTTATGATAATCGCCGAAAAACGGTTGCTGAACATCAGGAAATAATCCGTAAGTATTTAGACCTGCAAAGGTTTCATGATACTCCTTCCGTGTTGGTCGAGCAATTTATTTTTGACCAGTCCTGTCAATTAGAACAGACTCACGCCTTACTTTCCTTACTCCGGGATTTTCTTCGCCAACATTCTATTCTTGAACCAGCTGAATCTACATTGAGAAGGTTAATACAACAAGAGCGTCAAAAAGCCAGAGACTTTGTCTTTGACAAGATTTATAGTTTTCTTACGGAGGAGCATCAAAAGCAACTCGATAAATTATTAGAAACGAACGATAAACCTTATTCAGAATTACATCGCTTAAAGCAAGCGCCTAACCGAGCTTCTGCTTCTACAATCATCAAAATTACTGAAAAACTGGATATAATAAAATCAATAGGCATCTTGCTTATTAACTTGTCTTGGCTCAATAATAACCTACAACGCTGGATGAATCGACACGTTCGTCAAGCTACAGCAACTCGGTTAAGGAAATTAACTGCTAAAAAAAGATACGCCCTGCTGGTTTGTTTTTTAAAACAACATTATCTAGACCTGACCGATGATCTGGTTCGCACTTATGATAAAGTAATGAGTCAAACGTATAACCGAACTCAGGTGGATTTAGATAAACAGAACCGAAAAGAAAATAGATCTATTAAAACATCTTTGGCAACTTTTCAAACCTTAGCCGATACTATTTTAGATGACTCCATAACTGATGCAAACTTAAGAATCACCATTTATGAACGAATTGGTAAAAACGATTTAAGTAATCGTAGAGATCGGGTTAAAAGCTGGTTAAGTGGAAAATATAAGGATGTTTTTACCCTACTAACCCATACGCGATTTAGCTTTTTACGACAGTTTTCTCCTGTTCTGTTGGAGCACTTATCTTTGGAAAAAGAGGATGCAAAAGACGACACCATTATTCAAGCCGTTGAATTGCTAAAAGAGATGAACCGAGCAGGTAAACGAAAGATAGAAGGAGATGTTCCAATTAGTTTTATGCCCAAATCTACTCAAAAGCTAGTCGTTCAAAAAGATGGGCGGATTGATAAAGCTGCTTGGGAATGCGCCTTATTGACTGCCGTTAAAGACAGCATCAAATCTGGCAATATTGCGATTAAAGACAGTAAACGTTATGGACATATTGATGACTTTTTTATGCCCTTGGAACAATGGGAAACCAAGCGGGTATCTTTCTTTGAAAGAGCAGGGCTACCGAGCGATCCGCAACAGGTCAAAGGTTTTTTGACTAAGAGGCTCAATCGAGCTTTTGATGATTTTTTAGAAAAGTTACCTAAAAATAAATACGCTCAGTTAGATCAGCAAGGATGGAAATTATCGAAAGACGAATCGGTAGATTTAAGCAAAGATGCAAAAGAAAAACTCAGTCAACTACAGGCATATTTAGCCAAAAATATGCGCTTGATTAAACTACCTCAATTACTTATTGAGGTAGATAACGAACTCCAATTTTCTCCGCATTTCATGAGTGCTCCTCAACAGAAAAAACCAAATACTGATGATGTTCGTGCAGTAATAGCAACGGTTATGGCTCACGGCTGCAATATTGGTTCACATACCATGTCCCATTTAACCGAAGGGGTATCCTATAATAAAATCAAGAATATCTCTGATTGGTTTTTAACGCAAGATGCCCAAAGAAGTGCTTTAGCGATTATAGTAAATGCCATTAGTGGATTAGATATTACTAAACATTGGGGAAGCGGTAAAACCTCCAGCAGTGATGGTCAACGATTTAGCTGGAGACAAAGAATCTTACAACAATCTTATAGTCCAAAATTTAGAGATTTTGCCTTAGAGTTTTACACTTTTATCGCGGATAATTATGCACCTTATTTCTCCAGGCCGATTGAGTGTACGGATCGAGATGCGCCCTATGTTTTGGATGGATTGTTTTATAATGAAAGTGACTTACAAATCGAAGAACACTATACTGATACACATGGTTATACCGAGATTAATTTTGCTGCCTTTGCAATGTTAGGCAAGAAGTTTTCGCCCCGAATCAAAGGTGTTCAACAGCAAAACATCTACCGAATTGATACACAAAAGGATTATGGGTCATTAGATGTTTTGGTTAATCACAAACAACGAAAGATTCACCTGGATTGGATTGTTGATAACTGGGATAGAATAGGACACTTCTACGCTTCTTTGGAAAGTGGCTACACAACGGCATCTACTGCTTTAAAAAGGCTCAATGGATATACTGGAAAAAATCACTTTTACCGAGCAAATCGGGAGTTGGGTAGAATTTTCAAAACAGAACATATCTTAAAAGTCATGTCCGACCAACCGACTCGTTCTAAAACTACTATTGGATTATTAAAATCAGAACAATTGCACCAATTAGCGAGAGATTTAAAATATGCTAAAAGAGGTCGGATTACTTCCAGAGATTGGCTGGAGCAACGAAATTCCTGTAGTTCTCTAACCTTAATCTTAGCTTGTATCATTTACTGGCAAGCTAAAGAAATCCATCGGGTACTATTAGAATGTCCACCCGAAAAGGAATTGGATTTAACGCTACTCAAACACGTTAGCCCAATCACTTGGGATAATGTCATTCTTTACGGCGAATACGTAATTGACAAAAAGTGGATTAAACTATGAACTATGAAATTTCCTTAACGCCCATTTTTACACGATTGTTCGTGATACCCTT
>JBGCES010000003.1:0-9175 GCA_045106545.1 Saprospiraceae bacterium | reverse complement strand
CCTGACTCCTGTCGCCTGACACCTAAATAATTACTTTTCCATTAATGGTAATTCTAACTTAATGCTATACCAACCTGCCGCTTGTTCGACTTGCAGATCGTATTGATTTTCATACAATAAATCCAAGCGGTTACGCACATTCGGTAAACCGATTCCGCCATTAGCAGAAGTAGTCATTCGTTCTTCATCAATAGTATTACGGCAATGAAATTGCATTTTCGAAGCTGTAATTTTTAATTCAATTTGAATTTGATTGGCTGATTTTTCGGGATGATGACTAACATATTTAAATGCATTTTCGATAAAAGGCGTAAGCAGCAAAGGTGCGATGAGTAATTCCTCTTCATATTCCGCAAAGTGTAGCTGCACGTCCACACTATCTTCCACGCGGATTTGTTGCATTTTGATGTATTGGCGTAAATAATTGAGCTCCTTACTCAAATCTGTAAATCGTTCTGAACTTTCATACAAATGATACCGCAGCGCATTAGAAAGATTGAGCAATAAAGACTTCGCTTTTTCTGGTTCCGTATCAATCAAATAATAAATACTGCCCAATCCATTAAATAAAGTATGCGGATGCATTTGTGCTTTTAAATATTTCAATTCTGCTGCTAATTTTTCCTTTTCTAAATTCAATTGTCGTTCATACAATCGCTTGCGGTCAATCGGATTGCGATAAGCAAATGCGCCGATGTAATACAGTAGATTAATTGGGAAGGCATAAATAAATCCTTCAAAAACAAACTCAGTGGTGGTTAAATCTTGCGCACTTAGATAAACTGGATTTTTTAAATACGCTCCGAGATAACTATCTACTCCAACTTCTAAAAAAGTAATGCCTAAAAGAAAAAGCATACTAAAACCTACCATTTTTTTAGTTAACCGTCGATTAAAAAAACGCGGAATTAGATAAAAACTAGTTCCATAAAAAATAATCGCATTCGTCGTTGTCCCATACAAATGTGAAAGCAGCGTCGGATGTTTATTCGAAATAGTCCAGCCCCAATTTAGAGAAGAAGTATCTAGGAAAATCAGGAGCAATGACCACCAGAAGAGATGTTTTAAAATGATAATTATAGACGGCACAATAAATAGTTTTTAAATATTTGTTGCTCTAAATTAAGGTCTTTCCATTAATGGTAAAACCTCACTTGACGAACGGGCGAAAATCTTTTATCAGCGGGAAGCCTACCACTTTTTATCATTAAAAAAATAGCACTCACCAATCAGATTTTCAATCTTTCAAAAGTCGCTGCAACTTGCAATCAAATCGAAGAAACAACGATTCATTTTCAACTAAAAAAAAATTGACTTATGAAAAATCTGATTTTAATTATCGCGCTAAGCTTTAGCTTTTTAAATTCTACATTTTCTCAATCCGACGCAGTAACTGAATTGATTAGAACCTACGCCGAAACACTACCGAATAAAGCCGAAGTAGCGATTGGTTATATTCAAAATGGCGAATTAAAAACCGTAGGTTATCATAAAAAAGACGGTGAATTAATTGCAGTAGAAAATCAAAACGATGTCTTTGAAATTGGCTCAATTTCTAAAACATTTACTGCTTACCTACTCGCTGAGCAAGTTGTAAATGGAAAAGTAAAAATGGATACGCCGATTAAAAACTTGCTCTCCGATCCGACTATGCAAACTGCATTAATGAACGAGATTACTTTGCAGCAACTCGTGACGCATACTTCGGGATTGGAAGCAAGTCCAAACACTTTTATCAAACCATTTTTACGCGCCAAATTTGGCAACGCGGACAACCCGTACAAATTTATTCAATGGAAACACTTTGAAAAATATCTACGCGATGGCGAATTAGCAAGTGCGCCTGGCGAACAATGGACATACAATAATGCGGGCTTCGGATTATTAGGGAAATTACTGGCAGACCAAGAACAAACGACTTGGGAGTCATTAGTAGAAACTAACATTTTTGAAAAATACGGCATGAAAAATACCTATCCAACGGGCGCAAATGTCCCTCGCGAATTATTCGTACAAGGCTACGATATTGATGGACAAACTTCGCGCTATTGGGATATGGATTTTGTTAATCCTGCAGGTTCAATTAAGTCAAGTGCGGCGGATATGTTGCAATGGTTGAGTTTGCATGTACAAGCAACGGATGACCCAATTTTTAAAGTATTGAAAACGAAAACGGAGATTGATACGCATTGGAAAGGTAGCAAAATGGGCAACGGTTGGATTCATAAAATGACTGCAGATCAACATATCACGTGGCATGGCGGCGCAACGGGCGCGTTTCGTTCTTTCTCTGCTTTTGACGAAGCATCACAAACAGCGGTAGTGATTCTAACCAATTTCTATCACAGATATCCTAAAATGCGCGATGCAAATGGAAAGAGTTTAATTAGAACCTATGGGTTTGAAATAATGGATTTGTTATCAGCGGAGGCAGAAATTCTTTCTAATGCAAATTAGAATCTTACAAATCTAATCTGCCATACATCGTAGCGCAGCGGAGTTTATGGCAGATTTCTTTCTTAACCAAACTCAATCTTTATTCTTTGTCTTTTACGATAGTTCTGCCATAAAAAAATGTGTGGCAGAACAGTGAAGAAAACTTAAAACATAAATATCAGCCATGAAAAATTTAAAATTATTGCTTCTATCTTTTTTGTTAATCGGACTATTCTCTTGCGACGCTAATTTGTCATTAAATACGATTAAAGTTGACATAATAAACAACCGCAATGAAGTGAGTATGAACGAAGAATTAGAAATTTCCTTTCGCGTTCGCGACAGTGAAGGCATCGAAAAAGTACAAATTGAAATTCCTGTTCTGAGCGTGGATAAAACGATTGACGAATTTTCGGATGAAAACTTCTGGGAATCAGAAGAGCAGTTTTTTGTAGGCGAAACGACCGTTACGGGAGCATTTGAAATCTTTACCACGGTGACAGATAGGGAAGGAGAAGTGTATATGGAAACGGATTCGTTTACGATTTCGGAATAGAAAATGAATGACGTTTTGAAAACACCGTCTATTGCACTCGCATCGGACGGCGCTTTTCCAGCGTCGTTCGATTTTGCTACTAATTTTTTGTTTAGCATCATCCGACTTCTGACCGTGAAACGGTCTAACTGCTGTCCTCTTTTTATCGTACATTTGGTCTATGGCTAATTTCCACCATATTCATTCCGCACCCAACCGCATTGTTCAAATCGAACAAAAGGAGTGGCTATATTTTAGTGGAACAGCTTATTTAGGTGTACAACAACATCCACAATTTTTGCAAATCTTAGCGGAACAATTGCAACGTTATGGGAGCAATTTTGGCGGCTCGCGGCGGTCGAATGTACGTTTCAAAATTATCGAAACAGCGGAGCAACTTTTAGCTAAGATAACTACTGCACCCGCTGCGCTGACTTTTAGCTCAGGTACTTTGGCTGGTCAGATTTTAGTGCAATATTTAGAGCAATTGCAATGGTCTTTTTACTTCGCGCCGCAGACACATCCCGCTGTTTGGAATGCTAGTTTTCAAAGTTCTAATGCTACTTTTTCTGATTGGACTACTGAAATTATCCGCATCGCAGAGCAACACATTCCACCTTTAATTCTGCTCTGCAATGCACTCGATCCGCTGCGCTGTGAACTAATGGATTTTACTTGGCTGTGGGATTTACCACAGCAGCAAAAGTATATTTTGGTTGTTGATGACTCGCACGGCATTGGTGTAACGGGTAGAAATGGCGGCGGATTTTATGAACGTATCAAGGTGCCAGATTGGGTAGATTTAATCGTCGTTGCTTCTTTGGGAAAGGCTTATGGCATTACGGGCGGCGTGATTTTGGGTAAAAAAAGTCATATTTCTGCGTTGCAACAATCTGCCTTTTTTGGTGGTGCATCGCCGATTAGCCCTGCACTCTTAGCTACTTTTGTTGATGCACAAGATTTATATCAACAGCAACGTGCTATTTTAAAACAGCGGATTGCACAATTTTCCACTTTGCCGCAACTAGATACCTTATTTCAGTATTTAAATAGCTATCCCGTTTTTTATACACGACAAGCAGCATTAGCACAGCATTTAGAAAAGCAGGAAATTATGATTTCGCAATTCCCTTATCCAAGTCCAACGGATGATTTGATAACACGCGTCATTATTAGCGCAGCACATACGGAAGCGGATGTAGATAGGTTGAAAAATGCACTAAGCGGTACAGCACAATAGATAGGATTACTTCGTGAGATCGCTTCGCTAAGTTGCCCACGGATCGAACGGATTCGAGCAGGTCTCCGCAATACTACGGAGCAGGCTATGTGCGCTTCTTGATTATATGTACTCGACCTACTTGGATCTGTCAAATCTGTTTCATCCGTGGACAATCCTACTGAAACGGCAAAAAAATATGAATTCCACCATTCCCAACATAAAGCAACTCGCACCCGACGCGGCAACCTTTAGCCGCTCCAAGTCGCTGTCCAAACCCGAAAAGTGGCGACTGCTGCAAGCGAATACCAATCTCGTTTGGGGCGAATGCAAAAGTAGCGGCGCACAATATTATAAAACCGTTGCTGACCTCACCGACCACACGACTTACTGTACTTGTCCAAGTAGAAAAGTGCCTTGCAAACATGCCCTCGCCTTATTAAAACTGGTATATAACCAAGTGGAGTTTTTTCAAATGACGGAAGATGCACCGACTTGGGTGGCTGAAAACTTAGCCAAACGGGATGCTACGCCCGATCCCGAACGTGTCGCGCAAAATGAAGCAAACGTTGAAAAAAATAAGCAAAAGCGGCTCGAATTAATGCGGATTGGTTTTATAGAATTAGAACGTTGGTTACAAGATGTCTTTCGACAAGGTCTGGCGAGTTTGGATAGTGTGGATTCGGAATATTGGTTGGATTTATCGGCGCGGATGGTCGATGCGAAATTAGGTAGCGTCGGGCGGCGAATTAAGTCGTTGATGTATTTGCAACAGCAAGAACAGTGGCATGAAGTTTTACTAAAAGAACTAGCTGAACTGTATCTACTCGCGCAAGGATTTAAAAATTTAGATCAATTGCCTGCTAATTTACAAACCGAGATCCTTACGACAGCAGGCGTGAATTTGCGGAAGCAAGACGTATTAAATAACAGCGGTGTTAAAGACTACTGGCTCGTGATTGGACAGACGGAGGGCGAAGAGGATAATTTGAATTTTCGGCGCACATGGTTATTGAGTAAACAAAAACAGCAATTTGCGTTGCTACTCGATTTCACTTGGGGAAATAATGCTTTTGAAGAAGAATGGGAAGTAGGGCAGTTATTTTGGGGAGAAGTCGTTTACTATCCAGGTAACTACCCGCAGCGAGGTATTTTTAAATTTTTTGAAAAAAGCGAAGAACCGTTTGATAATTTTTCAGGCTGCGTGGACTTCAAAGATTTCCAACAACGTTATGCGAAAATCATTGCTGCCAATCCGTGGTTGACGACTACACCCGCACTATTAGAAGACGTGATTCCTATTTATAATAAAAATGGCGAACTCGTTTTGGTAGATATTTTGGGTAAGCAAATCAAGGTTAAAATGTCGGGGCGTTCGCCTTGGACACTGCTTGCGCTAAGTGGCGGACAACCGATTTGTCTATTTGGGGAGTGGAAAAATCAGACTTTTATACCTTTGAGTTCCTTAGCGGAAAATCGCCTTATTGTTTTGTAGCGCTACCAAAAAGCATGCGAAATTATAAAAAACTACTAAATTTTGCGAAAATTCGCTAAAATGTACATCTTTCTCTTTACTATTTCGTTATAAAGTCATAATTTGCAGCGAAAATTCGCTAATTATATAAAAATATTAAACTACTATATATTATGACTGCTGGAATAGGAACATTAAGTTTATTAGGAGGAGGAGAATTCCTAATCAAAAGCTCCACACCTGAATCTACTTTCATTCCTGAAGAAATGAATGAAGAGCAATTGATGGTGAAAGGAATGGTAGAAGATTTCGTACAAAATTCAATTGTACCGAATATTCATAAAATTGAAAAGCAAGAAGACGGCGTAGCGGTGAAGCTGTTGAAAGAAGCAGCCGAACTAGGTTTACTAGGCTCACACATGCCTGAATCATTAGGCGGAATGGAATTAGATACGAATACTAATACTATTCTTTGTGAAAAATTGGGTCCTTCTGGTTCTTGGACCGTTTCTTTTGCAGCACATACAGGTATTGGAATGTTGCCGATTTTGTACTTCGGTACAGAAGAGCAAAAAGCAAAATATTTACCAAAAGCAATTGGTGGCGAAATGGCAGTTTCTTACTGTTTGACCGAGCCAAGTTCTGGTTCTGATGCTTTAGGTGCAAAATCTCGCGCTGATTTAAGCGAAGATGGAACGCACTACGTATTGAACGGACAAAAAATGTGGATTTCTAACGCAGGTTTTGCGGATGTATTCATCGTTTTTGCTAAAATTGACGGTACGAAATTTACGGGGTTCATCGTAGATAAAGATTCTGCTGGATTAACTTTAGGAGCAGAGGAAGATAAATTAGGTATCAAAGGTTCTTCTACCCGTCAGGTGTTCTTTGAAAACGTAAAAGTACCCGTTGATAACTTATTAGGTGAAGTTGGAAAAGGTCACTTAATTGCCTTTAACTCATTGAATAACGGTCGTTTCAAATTGTGTGCATTATCATTGGGAGGTGCGAAGCAGAGTGCAGATACCGCAGTAAAATACGCGAACGAGCGTCACCAATTTAAGCAACCTATTGCTAACTTCGGTGCGATCAAATACAAATTAGCGGAGCAAGCGATTCGTTTATTTTCTACTGAAAGTTCACTATATCGCGTATCTCAATTATTACAAGATAAGAAGCACGAGTTGATGAACAACGGTGCATCTTTCGCAGAAGCTAAATTGCAAGCAGCGGAAGAATATGCGATTGAGTGTGCTTTACTGAAAGTAATCGGTTCAGAAACTTTGGATTACGTAGTGGATGAAACGCTACAAGTACATGGTGGAATGGGCTTCTCGGAAGAAGGAACAGCGGCGCGTGCTTACCGCGATTCTCGTATCAACCGTATTTACGAAGGTACGAATGAAATCAATCGTTTATTGAGTGTGGATATGTTATTGCGTCGCGCGATGAAAGGCGATTTGGACATCGTTGGACCAGCTTGGGCAGTGCAAAAAGAATTGACTTCAATGCCTTCTTTCGATAAGCCAGAAGGAGCATATGCAGCAGAGAAAAAAGCAGTTGCTGAATTCAAGAAAATTGTTTTGATGGTGGCTGGCGCAGCGGCGAAAATGCAAATGGAAGGCAAGTTGAACTTGAAAGAAGAGCAAGAAATCATCATGAACGTTTCGGATATGTTGATTGAAGTATTGAATGCAGAATCTACTTTATTGCGCGTAGAGAAATTGGCAGGAATGGAAACGGAAATCGAGCAAGAAGTATATGACAATATTTTAAAAACATACATTTTCGATGCGAATGCGCGCATGAATAAACTAGCGACCGATGCGTTAGTTTCTTTCGCAGAAGGTGACGTACTAAATGTTTTATTGATGGGCGTGAAGCGTTTCACGAAATACCCACCGTTCAACGTAAAAGCAGCACGTCGCGTGATTGCTGATAAATTAATTAGCGAGAATGCTTACTGTTTATAAGAAATCTGTAATGCTAGATTCGCTTTTTGGTGAATTTTAGCAAATAAAAAGTCCTTTTCCTGTCTTGGAGAAGGGCTTTTTTTATGATTAATACTCAACAAATGCCAGCTTAACGAAGTTAAACATTAAAATAACTGCTTGTTTATTTGTAAAATCTTGTGGACTTTTACGCCACTAATTATATAATAGTTAAAAAATAACTTCCCTATTGAGTTTTTCAAATGATATTTTTTCGAATAAAAATCTATTCATTCACAAAAAATATCATTTGAAAAACAGGAAGTTATTTTTTTAATAGGTACACAATCATCAAATTATGACAACTGTCGAAGAAACACCTGATGTAACGACTCAACAACCGACGACTACCGAAAGAGCGGCGGCTGGCGATGCAATTATTCGCAACCACGCGCTATTGGCTGCCGGGGGCGGTTTAATTCCAGTGCCTGGACTAGACGTAGCTGCTGTGACGGGGATTCAAATTAATATGATTCGCCGATTATCGGAACTGTACGGCTTGCCTTTTGAAGTACAGGATGTACGGACGATTTTGAGCTGCGTGGCAGCAACAGGTTTAGGAAAATTAGTCAGTTATGCGGTTAACTCCTACACGACTTTATTTGAAGAATTTGGTTCGTTTTCGGATAATTTAACTAACGGTTTAGTGTCAGGTGCAATTACTTTTGGGACGGGTGAAATTATTCAAACGCACTTTGAACATGGTGGTACAATGGGCGATTTAGACTACATGGATTTTATTGATTATTACCAAGAAAAAATCCAAAGTGGCGATCTCGTTCCGCAGGATATTATGCAAATTGAGCAAGGTATTCGGAGTGCATTGACGGCATTGAAATAATCGAATCATTGATATTTGAAATCATAAAATTATCCTGATCATTAATTTGGTCGGGATTTTGTTTTTTTAGCTACTTTTGTTTACTCAATTAATCGAGCAAAACGACCTATTCACTGCCAATATTTACCATGTCCAAACGTTCCAAAAATAAATCAGTAAAAAAAGTAAAATCGATTCCAACTGCTAGAGAAGTCAATACTCAGCCTACTTGGCTGACTAACGCTCGATTGCATCTATTACTGATTTTGGGATTGAGTTTTTTGTTGTACGCTAATACATTGACCCACGATTATACCCAAGACGACGCGATTGTCATTTACGATAATGAATTTACTACTAAAGGCATTGCGGGTATTCCAGATATTTTAAAATATGACACTTTTCGCGGCTTTTTTAAAGAAGCAGGAAAGGATCAATTAGTGGCAGGAGGACGTTATCGTCCGTTGACGCTAGTAATGTTTGCTGTGGAAGTAGAATTGTTTGGACAGCGTCCATTTATTGGGCATTTGGTTAATATTTTATTGTATGGACTGGTCGGGGTGATTTTATATTTATTGCTATTGCAATTGGGTATTTCGGCAGATAAAAAGGCACGTTGGTGGGCAGATAATTCGACGCAGGTTTACTTTCTGGCGTTTGTGACAACGATTCTATTTGTCGCACACCCGATTCATACCGA
>JBGCES010000299.1:0-4651 GCA_045106545.1 Saprospiraceae bacterium | reverse complement strand
TTTTTGACTGAGGCTATTTTTGTGCTAGACAAGGCAAAAAACGTAGTCATAGTCTTTTTACGACGAGGCTTTTTAACGATGTATAGTGCAAAAAGAGACCGTCACAAAATGTGTCGATTATTTTAGGTTAACTACTTATAATTAAATGTTGTTTATCCAAAGAAATAATTAGCATTTATTACCACATCAAACAACTTCTATTTTTTAATCTTAACTCTATTTTATACACGAATCGAACATCAGTAGTTTATTTAGGTTAGAATAGATAGCATCAATCCTTAATCAAGGTTTTTTTCAAATTCCACGAAAGAATTAACCTTACTTGCTCTACTCTGACTAACCGTTTATTTAATTAGTTCTACTTTCATGAAAAATTCAAGTATCCAAGATTTAACTAATCACGCTGCTGTTAATAATACAAAAATAATTGAACGCCTAATCAGCACCATTATCAGTGGGTTCCTCTCTTTATTACCCTTAATAGCGGTTGGATTGATCTTTATCTTTCTGTTGAGTATTGTTAATAAAATAGTTAGTCCACTAAGTTTACTGATTAGTAATGCGATCAATGGGCCTATTTGGATAATTGATGTTTTTTCTACTATAATTATCGCTTTCCTATTTCTTGTTACAGGTTTATTAATTGAAGACCGCTGGTGTAAGTTAAAAATTAGTCGTTTTGAGGAGTCTTATTTATACCAACTGCCTTTCTACTCTTCCTTTCGAGATACGGTTCGTCGTTTTTCGGGTAAAGAAAAGATGCCGTTTAGTCAAGTTGCGCTAGTTGATGTCTATAATACAGGAGTTCTATCGACTGCTTTTGTAACAGATAAAATTAGTGAAGATCTGTACACAGTCTTTGTACCAACCGCTCCGAATCCTACCAACGGTTATATATTTCATGTTCCTGTAGAGAAATTGCAATTTATCGATACTTCACCGGACATTGCTATGCGTTCTGTGATTGCTATGGGTACTGGCTCTAGAGTGTTATTTGAACCGCCAGTTGCTAAAGAGATCGAGATGCATCCACCACAACAAATGGTAGGTTAGTATGATTATCAGTAGTAAAGCAACTTGCAAATGATTGGATAAAATATTGTTAATCAACATTTTATCTCTATATCTACAAGTGATGATAGCGTTCAGTCAAGCTACTTCATATAAATTTGTTTAGACCACTTCTTTTTCCAATCGATTAGTAAAATCTGTCTTTAAGGCATCTTGTAGCAATGCTGTTTTTTCCTGCCATTTGATCGCTCGTTTACTTACCCCCAATTGACTATCCTTTACCATATCCAGCGTGAATGTTCGCCGATAATTTTGCTTTTTATAGAATTCCTGACGATGAATCCGTGTAGGTGTTCGGAATGCGTTATTTTCTACTTGTACAAAATAAAAATCAGTCACCTTATCCAACATTTTCCATTGTTGAAAGCCGCCTTCGTTTTGAAAAAACAAATAGGCTGCTTCTCCCGATATAGTCAATTCTATGCCTACTAATTTGTCATTCTTTTTCGGCGGAATCAGCTTTTTTAAATCTGCTACAGCTACGCTTTTTTTGATGTACCCTTCACGTTTAGTCCGAGTGCGTGTTTCTTGCAAATCACCATCTTCGCCGTCTGTAAAATGTACGGCTTCGACCATTTCATCATAGTAAGACTTACGATGCCAGATGGTATGAATGCCAAACTGGTACGCTCGCTCTTCTAAAATAGCTTCATAGAACTGGTACAACTCAATAATATTAGTCCCGTACAGTCCCATATGCACCATACTGGATTTAGGATGCAACGTAGTATAAATTGCGAGTTTGAGTTTAAAGAAGTCTTTGCGCCACTGCTTGATTTGATCATTGATTTCAGGGCGATAAGTCGTCATATTCATGACTGCTAAAGCGAGTTCATTTTCATGCGTTTTAATGGAACGTTCTAGTTGCGTTATTTCCTCTTGGGTATCACGGTAATAAGCGTATTGCCGCGCGTGATTAGGATGATTCCAAAATTTATTCTCCGATTTGCGCTTGAGGTTTTCTAAGCGATTGAGTTCATTTTGTAATTGAATATAAAAATGTCCTTCCTGCAAGCGAATAATCGCCCTCCGTAACTCCGCAGCAGTCGCCGCACTCGCTTCCTTTTCTAATTCTTCTAATAACAAATCAAAATCCATTTCATCCTCTTCTGCGCTGATAACCAATTCATTATCAACAACTTCTACCGTTACATTCAAATAAGAATCAATATCTGCCACGTTAATTTCACGCGCCAGTGGAATAATTAACTCTCGTCGCATGGTGCGTTGCAAATGGCGTGCTCCATATAACGGATCGTAGCCTTTCATTGCCAAATAATCTAAAACCTCCTCGCCTAATTGTAAACTGACGCGACTAAAACGCATCCCTTCGCGTTGGCGAAATAGCTCCATTTCGCGGCGTACCACTTGCTGCATCACCGCTTGCGAGAGCGGCGCAAAAGCCACTATTTTATCAATCCGATTACGCAGTTCGGGACGGAACGCTTTTTCTACCGCACTCGTAAAATGCATTTCCACTTCCTGTGCATCTACGCCCCGATTAAAACTAACGCGATTTGCTTGCAGATTCGCCGCGCCAATATTAGAAGTCATAATGATAATCGTGCTGCAAAAATTGACCGTTCGCCCGTTCGCATCCGTTAAGCGTCCTTCACCCAATACACCCAACATCAAATCATTAAAACTCTTATCCGCCTTTTCGATTTCATCAAAAAGTAAAACGGTAAATGGCTCGCGGCGTACAGCCGAAGTCAACAGTCCGTCACTCCCCTGCCCTACACCAATCAAACGCTGCACGGAGTAAAAATCGCTGTATTCGGACATATCAAAACGCAGCATCCGATCGCGGCTACCAAACATAAATTGCGCCAGCACTTTTGCTAATTCCGTCTTTCCTACTCCAGTCGGTCCAACAAATAATAACGAAGCAATTGGCTTACCCGCGCGCGTCAATCCCGTTTTGACTGCTGCTAATAAATCCACTAAACTATCCACCGCTTTTGCTTGCCCAAAAACTTGCTGATTAAACGTTTTTTTAATCTCGGCAGGATTTAATTCAATATCAGGATCAATCATAAAATCGGGCATGCCAGTATCTTCACAGAAGTAACGAATCACTTCCGATCGCTCAATTTTCCGCACCTTCGTTACGGCTCGTTTTTTCTTACTTTGTTCTTCTTTTTTATTTAATAAAATACTTTCCAGAAAGCGAATCGGCTTACCTGGAAAACCCGAATAAGGAGTAAAACGACGATTCAAACGAATCACTTCATCAATGGTCGCATGATCAATTTCGACACGTCGTACTTTGGCAAGTTGACTTACTTTTTGGATAATAATTTGCTCTAATTCGGCAGCAGGCGGTTCGGTGAGACGGATAATTTGAAATAAAGCGAGAAAACTAGGATTACGCACTTCTATTTGTGCCATTTCTTCGGGCGTACATTCTGATACCATTCTCACTTCGCCCCGACTAATAAACGTCCGCAGATAATCTGCAACACTAACATTACTCCCGACATGCTGACCAACTTCAAATAACTCTTGTAGATTCCGCACAAACAGCCAATCATCCGACTGTTTTAACTCAGCCGCAAGTTTAGAAATATTGTCTTTCCAGCCTGCTTGCGTAGTTAATTCTTTGATTAAAACAGAAGCCGTTGTTTCCCAAAAAGCACCCGTGATTTTTCGTTTTTTCGCTTGCTTTGCTATCTCCCATACCAACGCCGTTTTACCTACGCCCGAAGTACCAACCAATAATACGTTTTTAGTAAACTCGCCTTTCAGCGCACGTTCTAACTGGTCTAATTCCTTCTCTCGTCCATACGTAACGCGACTTTGTAGCACTAATCGCTGAGCTACTTTAGGTAACATTTTCTCCTGTGGACTATTATCTGTATCCTCCAACTCCGATAAAGTCGGAATACGCAATAAAATCTCTTGTTTGATCAGTTCTTGTTGCTCCAAACGCAGGGCAGCAACTAGATTTTGAACGGCGTTTAATAACTTACGCCGAGTAAAATTTAATTCAACCGCTGTACGTAGGCGATCTGCTAACTGCGCTTTTTGTTTAACAAAAGTTTCAATATTCAATGCAGGAATTACCCCCCAGAAACCATAATCTTTAATTTGTATCCAATACTGAAAAGTCAAATCCAAAGCGGGATAACTATAACCATCTTCCGCAGCAGGTAAGTGAACTGTCAACTCCGCATGTTCAAAATCATGTTGGTGCAACTCTTCCATGAGTTTTAATAACTCACCTTTATTTAACACTTCGCGTTGAAAAGTTTCCGCGTATTTCCCACTCACCAAATGCAATGGTTGCCCCATACGCACGCTATCCATGTCCATTAAGGGCACAGTGAGTTCAGGTCCGTCAGCGAAAGACATTTTTATAGCGTAAAATGGTAGGTTTAATTGGAAAGACATCGGCGGAGTAAAATGGTTTGAAGGTGGTGTAAAGGTGGTTTGAAAGTTGTTCGAATGTAGTTCGCCCAATTTTCAAACTATTCTTAAACTAGGCAGCCAAAGGTAGGGAAAAGTAGGGGAAATCAGATCGCTATGCTGTCAGAGGTCAGATCACTTCGTTGTCAGATCGTCTTCGACTGTCAGACCT
>JBGCES010000298.1:0-6379 GCA_045106545.1 Saprospiraceae bacterium | reverse complement strand
GTGGAGCAACTGGAAGCGATTGAATTGGGGAAAAGAGGAGCGATTTGATACTCACTTCGCGAGGATAAACGTTTTTTTCGTCCACTGCCTTCCCGGCAGTGAACGTATTAAAGCAACACAGATGAAATACCTGCAACGTCGGGAAGACGTTGGAGGTAAGTACCGAACGAAATCATTCTTAAAAATGCGTTTTATCCAAACCTTTTTTCTATTCCATGATTATGCTATTGGATAAAGGCACTTTATATTCCCGTTTCGAAATTTCAAATAAAAATAAAATGCAAAAAGTCATCATCATCGGCGCAGGTCTCTGTGGTTCTTTACTTGCAATTCGCCTTGCACAACGCGGTTATAAAGTTGATCTATACGAAAAGCGCGGCGATATGCGATTAGCGCACGTGGATGCGGGTCGAAGTATCAATTTGGCGTTATCCAAACGGGGATTGATGGCACTGGAACGCGTGGGTTTGAAAGAGGAGATTTTAGAATATTGTATTCCAATGCGGGGGCGAATGATTCATGCACGGGGCGGTAATAGTTGGTTTTCGCCGTATAGTGGTCGCGAGGAAGATTATATCAATTCAGTTTCCCGTTCGGGTTTAAATATCGAATTGCTCAATTTAGCGGAAGCGCACGAAAATATCAGTATTCAATTCAATGCGGCTTGCCAAAAAGTAGATTTGGAAGCAGCAACGGCGCATTTGCACGATCGAGAAACGGGTAAAACATGGACAGTTACGGGCGATATCGTCATTGGAACGGATGGCGCAGGTTCGGCAGTGCGCAAGTCGATGATGTCGCAAACGACGAAGTTATTATTCAATTATTCACAGGACTTTCTTCGTCACGGTTATAAGGAATTGACCATCAAACCAAGCGCGACGGGTGGTTATCAAATTGAAAAAAATGCACTCCATATTTGGCCGCGTGATACGTTTATGATTATCGCTTTGCCCAATTTAGATGGCAGTTTTACCGTAACCATGTTTCATCCCTTTGAAGGAAAATATGGCTTTAATCATTTAAAAACAAAAGAACAAGTTACCAACTTTTTCGAGGCAGAATTTCCCGAATTGATTCCCTACATTCCGCACTATGTAGAGGAATATTTTGAAAATCCCGTCGGCACACTCGGAACGATCAAATGTTATCCGTGGCAAGCCTACGGTAAGACGCTGATCATGGGCGACGCGAGTCACGCCATTGTTCCGTTTTACGGTCAAGGGATGAATGCCTCCTTTGAAGACGTGCGCGTTTTTGATGACGTACTCAATGAATGTGAAGGCAATTGGGAAAAAGTGTTCACTACCTTCCAAGAACGCCGCGTTCCCGATGCTAATGCGATTGCCGACCTTGCTTTAGATAATTTTATTGAAATGCAGGACAAGGTCAACGATGCCGATTTTATCGAGAAACGTAAGTTGGAAATGCAATTGGAGCAGACCTTTCCCGATTACTATTCTAAATATTCCCTCGTTACTTTTCAACCTAAATTGCCTTATCAACAAGCGATGCAATTGGGTCGCGCACAGGATGATTTGTTATTGAAATTGGTGAGTACGGATGGGGAGTTGAGTTTGGAGGAGGTGCATCAGGAATTGCAGGCGTTGCGAAAAAATGATTAGTGTTTTGGCTGTCGCGCCTCAATCACCACATTCCACCACAACCAGCCTAAAAACGGAAACAACTTTAAAATAAACGTATCAAATGCCGCCAACGGGCGATACAACCACGCCCAGCGGTCGCCTTCTTCCACTACTTTTTTCCAAAAACGGACTTTATTCGGATTACGAAAATCGACGATGACCATCAGAATAAAAAGTAACAAAGTCGTCAACCAAAAGAAGCGGACTTTCACATCTTGAAATTCATTTTTAAATAGCTTCACGTCACTCACCTTGAACGGATGCTCGTCTTCCGTACGCACATCGGTCGCAATCCAGCGATAAATATTGATTAACGGATTGTAAGCGACGGGATCCCAACTGATTAAAACGCTTTTTTCGTGCATCACTTCTTTGATGCGTTCTAAGGTGGGTGCGATATCGACGTGGTGGAAGAGATTACCGACATAGATGACATCGAAGGTTTCGCCTTTGGTGAAATTTAGATTCTCGGCAGTGCTGTGGTGGGTATGAACTTGGACGTGATTTTGAGCAGCGAGTCGTTCGGTAACGCGGAGCATACCACTTGAAATATCAGTTGCGGTAACTTCTGCGCCTTGCGTAGCAAAATAAACGCTAGCTTCACCTAAGCCACAGCCTACATCTAATAACGTTTTGCCGTTTAAATCACCCAATTGCTGCGTGATATAACGCATTTCGGGAGCCGTCACCGACTCGTTCATCTGTCGCACATCGATGTTTTCCACTTGCGTAGCATCCGCCCATTCGTCGTGAAATTGTTCTTCGGCTTGAAATCGTTCTTGGGTTGTTGACATAATTTTGGTCAACACATAGGCACATAGTTTATTAGCTTCTAAATTCTCTATGTGCCTATGTGTTTAATTTTTTAAATTCCGTATTTCTCTAGTCTCCGATACAGCGCCGCTCGTGTCAATCCTAATTCTTTCGCTGCATGCGAAATATTGCCCGCGTGCAAGCGCATCGCTTTTTCAATCGTCTGGCGTTCTACTTCATCCAAATTTAATACCGCTTCTTCCTCAACTACTTCATTTTCAGCGTTTTCTGATTTTGGCTGTACGCGAAAGACAAAATCTTCGGGTTGTAAAAGTGGCTGATCGCTGAGAATGACGGCGCGTTCGATAGCGTGGCGTAGTTCGCGGATATTGCCGGGCCAACTGTGCTGCTCCAGTTTTTTTAACGTAGCGGGCGCGAGTCCAGTTGCACTTTTTTGATAGCGCTTGGCGTAATCACGCAAAAAATGATTAGCGAGTATTTTAATATCACCATCTCGATCGCGAAGTGGCGGCAATTGAATTTCTACCGTATTGATTCGATAAACTAAATCTTGGCGAAAAGTTTTGTCCTGTATCATTTGATAGAGCGGCATATTGGTTGCACAGACAAGTCGAATATCAACGGGAATCGGTTGGTGTGATCCTAATTTGACCACCTCGCGGTTTTGTAAGGCAGCTAGCATTTTTGCCTGCAAAGGCATGGATAAATTACCAATTTCATCTAAAAATAACGTCCCACCCGAAGCCGCTTCTACTCTACCTACGCGATCTTCCCGCGCATCCGTAAAGGCGCCTTTAACATGACCAAATAACTCACTTTCAAATAAAGATTCGGGCACTGCGCCTAAATCGACGTTAATAAATACTTCTTCTTTTCGCAAGGATTGACGATGAATTGAGCGAGCGACCAGTTCTTTACCCGTTCCATTTTCACCCAAAATCAAAACATTTGCATCCGTCCGCGCTACTTTTTCAATCATGCGTTTTACCGCGAGCATAGAGTCAGACATACCAATCATCGCGCCCATACCGCTCCCTGCTTGCTCGGATAACACCTTAGTTTTTGCGCGTAAAGTTTTGACTTGTTGTTCCGATTGGCTTAATTTTAAAGCAGCTGTAATCGTTGCCAATAGCTTCTCATTTCGCCACGGTTTTTCCACAAAATCAGTTGCACCTAATTTCAACGTACTGACTGCTAGTTCTACGTCGCTATACGCCGTCATCATGACCACTTGTGTCTGTGGACTCAATTCCTTTACTTTTTCTAACCAAAATTTACCATCCTCACCACTCGTTTTTCCTTTATGGAAATTCATATCCAACAACACCAAATCTGGTTCGTACTGACGCAATAACCTAGACAAATGAAAAGGGTTCTTTTCCGTAAAAACGCGTTGAACGTGTTGTTTTAAAAACATTTTGAGGGTGAACAAAATGTCTTCATCGTCATCAATGATTAAAATAGTCGCAGCTTGCTTCATGTTATAATGTTACCGAAATAAGTATAATGACAGAATTAGTAAATGGTGGAATGTATGAATTCACCTTGATAATCAGGCAATTATGATTATTTAGTTGATGAATTAAATCTGTCTTACTACTTAATTAATAAAACTGTTTTGTCTATCGTTTCGGCGTGTCTTAGTCTCAATGCAATAAAAATTGTACCCCAAACTTATAAAAAAATAATGAAGGCAACGATATCGACTCATTTATTGATCAATCTCACTTTTTTCCATATCCAGTTCCTCTTCGGTGTACATATCGGTTCGATTAGCGGTAGCGGCTCTTATACTTGCTACTTCCTCTTCTGAAACACCCCCAGCAAAATTGTTCTCGGTTCGAAAAGTACTATTTAGATAAGAAAGGAGCGCAGTAATTTTTTCGTCAGTAAATTCATCGTTGTTAGCAATGCCCGGCATCATCTGATTACCATCATAATTTTTGCCATAAATCGTAATAGGGCCTTTCAATCCATGTAGTAAAATTCTTACTATATTTTTGGGATCACCATTAAGGTATTCAGTATTGTAAAGCGGCGGTGCCATATTTTGTACTCCACGCCCATCTGCTCGATGACAGGTCGCACAATAATTCAAATACATTTTCGCGCCAGCGGTACGATCATCCTCGTAAGCTTCCGTGTATAATTCTGGCGTTTGTATCAAATCAGCTGCTCGATTTTCTTTCGTTAGTTTTATAAAAATAGCCAAACTATCCGTCCGCGCTGGACGTGCAATCGCATTTAGTTGAGTCAAATCATCTTTCTGACCATTGATCAATCCTTCTGCTACTTGTGCCTGATTTTGATAATTTTTAGCAATTTGTTGCCAAATTTCGCGTGCTGCGGGTTCTTTTCGTTGTGGTAAAACGTGCGCTAGTTCCGTTATCAGTGGAATATAGTTGGTTGCTTGACTTGCATTTTGATACAAATTAGTAAAATCTGCTTGTGGAAAACGTTCGCTCAATTGTACTAAATGACTCAAAGTATTCAAGTCTTCCATGCCTGCGCCTAAACGCTCAATGTGTTCATAACTTAATAAATCTAAGCCTTCCAGCGTCCAAATTGCTTGCAGTTGAGCAGCAGGATTGCGCGGATCGGTAGCAATTTCAGTCAATGGTTGAAGTAGATTTTTGTCTCCGTTAAAAACGAGTTGTTGCTGCGCCAATTGACGATAATAACCACTCGGATGTTGCAACCAACCCAAGAAAAAAGAAAGTGGCATTTCTGTCAAATTTGGATAAGTTGTTTCTTGATCCTTTGGTTGACTGATTCGATAAATTCGCCCGCGATTATTAATCGTATCCAACCCATTTTTTTCTACTAAATCTCGCAGATAGCTGGACATATATGCATGGTGTTGGATAATTCCTTTGCGCATATCCAACACGTAAAGTCCTCCATCCATTCCATGTTTTAAATCGACTGGGCGGAACGTTTCGTCTTTAGAAACCAACCATTCTGTACTGTCATAATGCATTTCAGCAGTTGGCAAACCTTCTTTAGTTTGACTTAGGTCATAGCGCTTAACCAAATTAACTTCTGGACCACAGACGAAGGCGTTTCCGTAATAATCGGCAGCTAAATTTGTTCCGCGATAAACGAGCGGCGAACAAGCAGAAGAGAAATTACAAAGTCGATTTTCTAAATCTAAAGTCCCATCAGAATATCCGCGATTCATCGCCGTGGGTTGGTAAGGAAATACCCGTGGATCTGGCGCAATTTGTTGATATAGATTATATTGAATCTTTTGATATTTATGATTAATAATGCGATTGGGCGCAACGTAATCGCCCACTAAAGGATTACTATTGTCATTATATATTAATCGCCCAGAGTCATCGTGGGTAATACCCCACTGTCCGCGAGCGGTCGTCGCTTCTTTCTCCCATTGTCCATTTTTTCTACGGTAACGAGCATTCGATTTGGCACTATAAATCCAATTATCCATGTGATATAAAAGACCATTAGGACGATGTTCAATATTTCCGCCAACGACATATAGTGAATCTACCAAAACAGTATTTTCCGGCTGTAAATCGGCGTTAATTTCAGTGAAAAACAAGCTTGTATTATTCGTATAAAGTAAGCCATTATAAACGTGCGCAATCGCGCGTGGAGCAACTAAACTATCTAAGAAAACGTGGCGTTTTTCGTGTACGCCATCCTGATCTTCGTCAATTAGAACAATGATATTACCATCAGGAAAATCTTCATCTTCGCCATCAATATTTCGCATATAGCCTGGCAGTTCAACTACCCAAATGCGTCCTGCCAAATCAAATTGCATCACGACTGGATTAGCGACTAAGGGTTCTGCGGCAACAACTGATATTTGCAGGCTATCAGCTAGGATAAATTCATCCGTATTAGGTAAGATAATCTGCTTGGATATTTCATTTTTACAAGAAAAGAAAGTCGAGCAAAAGAGTAGAAAACAGATAAATAGGAAAGTTGAA